>JAENWQ010000066.1 GCA_016649855.1 Actinomycetota bacterium
CGTCGCTGAGTATCGTTCCGATCACGGTCATCGCTGACAGATACGTTCAGCTCTTCCCCGCGTACGAAGGCGGTGAGGCGCTCGCCGACGGCGGCCACATCGCCCTCGATAGGACGCAGGTACCCGCCGAGCTGGACGATGTCCTGACACAGCTTCAGGGATTGCTGTCAGCGCTCGAGCCGAAGAGGGGCCAGGAACACGGTCCGCTCGCTCGCTTGATCGTCAACCTCGACGAGGCCATCGACGGCAAAGAGGGGAACCTCGCGAAGGCACTCGAATCTTCCTCCTCGGTGCTCCAGAATCTCGCCGACTCGAACCAAAACATCACCGGGTTGATCGAGAACCTCGATCAACTGTTCGTTGCACTGGCCGATCGGTCGAGCGAGATCGTTCTGGTGAACGAACGACTCCAGTTGGTGACCGAGGCTCTGGTCGGAGACCAGGAGAACCTCGAGGGGACCATCGAGAACCTCGCCTTCTTCGCCGACGAAGCCTCAAAGCTGATCGCGGATTCGGGCGACGACCTCGGGGACGCGTTCAAGAATCTCGCGTCGGTCTTGCGCAAGGTTAACGCTCAGCAGGACGATCTTCTCGCCGGCGTCAGGTGGAACAACGTCGTTTCGCAGGGCCTCGGGGGGGTCGACGCCTCGGGCAAGGGGCTCTTCGCCTACACCGGCCGGCAAGCTCCGCCCGGGAGCCCGGGGGCCGAGTACAACTACCGCATCGACACCAGAGACACGATCGCCTGCAACAGGATCGATGCTCTGATCCAGTCATTCCTCGTCCTCAGCCCTAGTGCGACGCTCCAACAGCTGCGGGACCAGTTGATGGTTTTCTTCCCGGAGGTCTACAAGGATGATCTTGGGTACCTCGTCGATATCTTGATCCCGATCTGTGCGGACCTGCCTTTCGACGCCGCCTCATCCATGGACGCGGCGGCCGAGGCCGCGATCCTTCACCTTGCGGCACAACTCGGCGAGAAGCAGCTCGCGGAGATGCTGGCACAGTGGTTCGTCGGCGCCCCTGGGGTGGACCGATGAGGGCGCGCTTCCTCCTCGCCGTCGTCGGGGCATCCCTCGTTGCCTCGGCCTGTGGTGGTCTCGTCGGTCCGGTCGATGGGAACAAGGTCGTCGCCTACTTCTCCGACGTGGGCGACCTCGTGGAACGGGGCACGGTTCAGATCCAGGACGTGAAGGTCGGTCTCGTCACCGAGATCTCTTTGGTCATGGAAGACGGTCACATGCTGGCCCGGGTCGAGATGACGATCCAGGACGATGTCAACGTTCCGACCGACGGTCTCCAGGCGGTCGCCCGACAGACCTCGCTGCTCGGCGAGCAATTCATCGAACTGCTCCCGACGACCGAGCGCCCACCGTTCCTCGACGACGAGGGGGCAACGATCTCCTTGGCCGATACCGGGAAGAGGGTGGACGTTGAAACCTTCCTCGGCGATGTCGCCGGACTGATCGGCGGCGGGGGACTCGAGGACCTCAACCGGTTCACCCATGCCCAAGCGCTCATCCTCCAAGGCCGGGGAGAACGGTTCGGGGACACCCTGGAGGAACTGGAGAAGCTCACCGCGGTGCTGGCCGACCGGCGTAACGACATCGCCGCGGCTATCGACAGCCTCGGCTCGGCCAGTCAGACGATCGATGCCAACCAGTCGACCCTCAATTCTTTCCTCGACTCACTCGAGACGGCCAACGCGCTGCTCGCCGAGCAAGGGGACCGTCTGGGTCCTCTCTTCGCTTCGCTCAGTCGCTTCGGAGAGGTGAACGCCAGGTTCCTCACCGAGCATCAGTCGGCGATCAACCGACAGTTCGTCGCGCTCGAGCCGATCCTCAGAGCCCTCGCATCCAACCAGGGTGTCCTCAGGTCGGATCTCAAGAAACTGACGAAGTTCTTCGCTCTGTTCCCCAAGAGCTTCGGTGGCGGGCCCGGATCCACCGGCCAGGGCGACTACATCCAGGCCGATGCGGTCCTCTGCGAGATCCTCGCCAGCTGTCACACCGACGGAGAACGCGGCGACGTACCGGGTGAGGGCTCATGAGGATCGAGCGGAGGCTTGCGATCAACCTCATCAGCGTCGTGCTGCTCGGCGTCCTGATGGTGGGCTGGGTCGTCACCCAGGTGGTCGGCTCGAGCTTCTTCAACGATCCGCTGGTAGTCACCGCCGACTTCGCCAATACCGGTGGGGTCTTCACCGACCAAGAGGTGACCTACCGGGGGGTCCTCGTCGGACGCGTCGGAGAACTCGAGCTCACGGATGAAGGAGTTTCGATCGAACTCCTGATCGACTCCGAGTGGAGGGACAAGATCCCGGCGGACCTAGCGGCGAGGATCCAGAGCAAGAGCGCGGTGGGGGAACAGTTCGTGAACCTGACGCCGGAGGAGGGCTCCGGCGATGAGATGCTCGCGGACGGCGATGTGATCGGAAGAGAGCAGACGAGCCTTCCGGTCGACTTCCAGAAGCTGCTCAAGACCCTCGACAGGGTGCTCGCCGACGTCCCTCCCGATCGAACCCGGAACCTGGTCGAGAATCTGAATGAGGGGATCGGCGACTCGAGTGACGACATCAGGGTGCTCCTCGAGTCTCTTGGCACGCTGTCCGAGACGTTCGCCGACGTTGCTCCCGAACAGAAGAGCCTGCTCGACGGCGCCACGAAGACCGGTGAGGCCTTCCTCAGGACCAAGGAGAACTTCGCTGCGGCGATCAGGGCGGCGGACACCGTGCTCGCCGGGATCGGGGACGAGCCGGAGGAGCTCAAGGAGTTCTTCGCCGCGAACGACCGTCTTGCCCGAGAAGGGATCCAGTTCTTCGGGGAGCACAGTGCAGATCTGAGCCGGGGGATCGCGGAGCTGCTCGATTTCACCCAGTTCCAGAAGGCGAACAAGGATGAGCTGATCGTGAAGTCACTCACCTACGTTCCCCAGTTCCTCAAGGCCGTCGAGGATGCGTCGATACCGTGGCAGAACCCGGACGGGAGCCGGTTCTACCGGATCCGGATCGGCCTGATCGCCGACAACGTGGCCGCAAGCTGGCCGTGCAAGTACAAGGTCCCGTTCGAGTACGAACGATTCCCGCACGAACGCGAGGCTCGAGATCCGTTCATACCTGAGAAGTGCGAGCCCAAGACCGATTCCCAGGCGGTTCGTTCGCTGGTCAACGCCCTCGAGAGATGGGCCGCGAACAACCCCGTGGAGGCGTTCGAGGAGGTCCAACAGGTCCCCGATATCGAGCCGGGTGACGGATCATCCCGAGGACTGATGTGGCCCCTCAGGGGACTCATCGCATCGCTCTTCGGGCTCCGCGACGGCAGGATGCACGAGGGCATCGATATCGACGGCCTCACCGGCGACCCGGTGGTCGCGGCGGACGGAGGCACCGTCATCCGCGCCGACTACTACGCCGGCTACGGCAACGCCGTGATCATCGATCACGGAAACGGCATGGCGACCCTCTACGGTCACCTCTCTGGCTTCGCGGTCAGAGCGGGCGACGTGATCGAAGGGGGCGAGGTCCTGGGTCTCGTCGGGTGTACCGGATCGTGTACCGGAGACCACCTTCACTTCGAGGTCCGGATCAACGGCGCCGCGGTCGACCCGCTGCTCTATCTCCCCGGCGGCCGGCTGTACGCGTACAGCCGCCCGGCCGACGACGTCGGTCAACCCGAGTCGGGAGCCACCGGGACCGCTCTCTTCGGTTCATCCGTGAACGACCGCTAGTTGCTAGTGCTAGTGCTACTGCTAGTCGTCTCGATCCCAAGGGCACCTAACGAGGTAGCTATCGCACTCGGCAGCACCGCGATCGGGACACAACTTCCGTATCAGCCCAACAGCTCCCAGCGCCTTTACCAGTCGCTCAGCCATGTCAAGAGTTGCGCATACCGATCAGGAGGTCCTGGTTCTCGATGATGTGGCAGACGCACGATCTGTTCTCCAGTTGCTTCTTTGGGATCCGGCGCGCCTTGGCCCTTAGTGCCCGGAGGTCGTCGCGCAGTGCCTGGAGCTCGGCGATCTTCTGGTCGAGAGCGTCAGCCTCCTTGTCGATGACCGACAGCACGTAGTCGCACGGCAGGTCGTCGCGATCCTTGAACGCAAGAATCTCTTTGATGTCGTCGAGGGATAGTCCTAGGCGTTGCGCGCTCTTGATGAAGCGCACCCGTTCGAGATCATCCTCGCTGTAGTCCCGGTACCCACCCGGCGTTCTCTCCGGGTCGAGTAGTAACCCGACCGATTCGTAGAACCTGAGCGTGCGCGGGTTCAGCTCGAGGCGGTCCGCCAGCTCACCAATTCGCACGTCTCATACCTCCCCTAGTGTCACAAGCCTCCGATCACGTTGCCGGCTCGGTCTTGCCCACGCTTCGGACCGCCTCGGTCAACAGCGACAGCCGGCCCCAGAGAGAGTTGGCGAACACCGCGCTGACGCTCGCGATCATCGCGATCATCGCCCAAACCGGATAGACGAGGCCGGTCGTCGCCAGCGGGACCCCGATGCCGTTGAACAGGAACGCGAGGATCACATTCTGCCTCGTCTTGCGGTAGCTGCGCGAGCTGATGTCGAGCGCGACGAGCAGAGAGCTCAGCTTGTTTCCCAAGATGATGATGTCCGACGACTCGATCGCGATGTCGGTGCCCGCGCCCATGGCGATGCCGACGTCGGCTTGCATCAACGCCGGCGCGTCGTTGATCCCGTCGCCGACCATGGCGACGCGACCCTTCTTCTGCAGCTCGCGCACGATCTCTGCTTTGCCATCTGGCAGCACCCCCGTACGGACCTCCGCTATTCCTAGCGTGGACGTGACCCGCTCGGCAGCGCGGGCGTTGTCGCCCGTCACAAGGACCGGGACGATGCCTCGCTCCCTCAACGCGGCCACGGTCTCGTGAGCGTCGGCCCGTATCTCATCGCCCAGTGCGATGGCGCCTAACAGCTTGTCGTCGCGAGCAACCAGCACGACGGTTCGGCCTTGCGTCTCGAGTTCGTTTACCCTCGCCTTGAGATCGTTGATCTCGACGGCGGATCGTTCGAGGAACCTGGGACTGCCGACGACGACGATGTCCGTGCCGATCCTGGCGCGTACCCCGCGGCCGGAGAGGGCCTCGAAGTCATCCGAGTCCCCGACTTCTAGTCCCTGGTCGAGTGCCGCGTCCACGATTGCCTGCGCCAAAGGATGCTCGGAATGGGCCTCGGCGGCAGCGGCGAGCGCAAGCACCTCTGAACGCTCCGACGAAACCGCCTCTACCTCCCGGACCGAGAAGTGGCCCTCGGTCAGCGTCCCGGTCTTGTCGAGCACCATCGTGCGCACCTGGCGGAACGCCTGGAAAGCCTCGCCGGTCCGCATGAGAATGCCCTCGTTGGCGGCTGCGCCGGCCCCACGCACGATCGCAAGCGGAGCGGCGATACCGACCGCACAGGGATATCCCATCACGAGCACGCTCAGCGCCGCGAACACAGCGCGGTCGAGATCGGGCTCGCCCGATACGAGCAGCGGACCCAGCGTCCACAGCGCGAACGCCCCGACCGCGAGCAGCAGCACTGATGGCGCGAAGATGCGCAGGACCCGATCGACGAGATGCAAGATCCCAGGCTTGAGGGCGCGGGCGTCTTCCACGTGGCGGATGACTTGCGCCAGGAAACTCTGCTCCCCCACAGCGGTGACCTCTACGACCAGCGTTCCGAAACCATTGATCGACCCACCGACGACGCTCTGTCCCTCGTCCTTCTCGACCGGGACGGGCTCGCCGGTCACGAACGACTCGTCGACAGCGGAGTGACCGCTAACGACCTTGCCGTCGACGGGGATGCGTTCGCCCGGACGCACGCGAACGCGGTCGCCGACCTTCGCCTGCGCGATCGGCAGCTCACGTTCGCCCTCGTTGGTGACGATGCGCGCGGTGTCGGGCTGGAGGTCGAGCAGTCGCTTGACCGACTGCGAGCTTCGCGTTCGGACAATTAACGACAGCCACTCGGAGAAGATGTGATAGTTCTCTGCGAGCACGGCGACGGCGAAGAACCCTCCTGTCGGGAAACCCTCGGGCGCCGCCGTCAGCCCATAGATACCTCCGGCGAGTCCCGCGAACGATGTCGCCTCGACCATGACGTGCTGGTTCAGGATGCCGCGACGCAGGGATTGGAACGCCATCACGAGGATGTGCCATGCGAGACCGAAGACGGTAACGGCCGCGGACGCGCCGAGGACCCACGGGAGCCACTTCCACCCGGTGTGCCCGAACAGCTCGATGAGCATCAGCGCGATCGTGACCACGCTGAGCCCGCTCGCCGTGATCAGGCGGTTGCGCTCTCTGACGAGGTCGGCCTCTTCCTCTTCGAAGCTCCTTATCTTTCTCGGATCCCAGACCGTGTAGCCGATGTCCTTGAGTGTCTGCAGGAGCTCTTCGGGCCGCGTGCGGCTAGGGTCGTATTCGATGAGCGCCTGTTCGTGGGTGAGGCTCACCGCGACCTTGTCGACGCCCGGGTGCTGCCCGATCGCCTTCTCGATCGTGCCGGTACACAACGAGCAGTGGAGCCCCCCGATCTTGGCGCGGATGCGCTCCCGTCCCTCGGTGGCCGAGGGCTCGACGTCCCAATACGCTCCGTTGGCAGCTTCTGTTGTCGTCCTGCTCATTTCGCCACCTCGTAACCAAGCTCTTCGATGCGCCGCTGGATCAGGGCCTCGTCTAGCTCTTGATCGAAGGCAACCTCCACCCGACCGGCGCGGTTGTCCGCCTTCACCCTCCGCACCCCCTCGAGCTGTGCCAGAGCCTTCTCGATCCTTGATTCGCACCCGTCGCAATTCATGCCTCGGGTGATGATCGTTGCCTGGTTCATCTAGTTCACCTTCTCCATCTCATGTCCGCAGCAGTCGACGAACGGCTGCGTTGCCTCCATCTCCGGAGCATTGCTAACCGTGATCTCACAGTCACAGCCCGCGACCGGGCATCGGAACGTGTCACCTTTGCTTGATCTCCATTGCCGCCTCCTTCGCCCAGTGGTTCAAGGCCATCGCTACCGTAAACCTTCCATCCCACTAGAAGGTCAAGCAGATCGAGCCGCGGCACTTTGGCCCGTGGTCGGGGGGAGCGCCTAGGGCCCTCCGGCTGCGACAATTGAAGGAGATGACCCCAGCTACGCGCATAAAGCGGCCCGAGACGGGCTCGATACCTACGAAGCCGGGCGTCTATCTTTTCCGAGACCCTCACGGGAGGGTGGTCTACGTCGGGAAGGCAAAGACGCTCCGGTCGCGCCTGTCCAACTACTTCGCCACCGATCTGCATCCTCGGACGATGGCGATGGTCGAAGCCGCCTCGGAGGTGGAGTGGATCGTCACCGAGAGCGAGGTCGAAGCCCTCCACCTCGAGCTGAACCTGATCAAGGAGCACCGTCCCCGCTACAACGTGCGTTACCGGGACGACAAGAGCTACCCGTACCTCGCGATAACCCTGGGCGAGGAGTTCCCGCGCGCACGGGTGATGCGAGGCCCCAAGCGCAAGGGTGTGAAGTACTACGGGCCGTTCGCCCATGCCTACGCGATCCGGGACACCCTCGATCTGCTCCTGAGAACGTTCCCGATGCGAACCTGTTCGCAGGGCGTCTTCGATCGCTGCCGCAGGCGCAGCCGCCCCTGCCTGCTGTTCGACATCGAACGCTGTTCCGGCCCCTGCGTCGGAGCGGTTTCTCCCGAAGAGCACCGAAAGATCGTGGAGGAGCTCTGCGACTTCCTCGACGGGAACACCAAGCCGGTGCTCAAGCGTCTGGAAGAGCAGATGCGGGCCGCGGCATCGCGTGAAGAGTTCGAGATGGCTACCAAGTACAGAGATCAACTCGAGAACGTTCGCAAAGCGATCGAACGACAGCAGATGGTCTCGAACGAGAATGAAGAGATGGACGTCATCGGATTCGTCGAGGACGATCTCGAAGCGGCGTTCCAGGTCTTCTTCGTAAGGCGAGGTCGCGTCACCGGTCGCAAGGGATTCATCGTCGACAAGATCGAGAACCTCAGCACGCCCGAGTTGCTGGCCCGTTTCATCGAACGCCTCTACGCCGAGAACGAGATCCCGAGACAAGTCCTCGTGCCGGCCGAGCCCGACGAGCAGCGCCTCATCGAGGAGTGGACCTCGAAGCAGCGCGGATCGAGGGTCACCTTGCGCGTGCCTCGACGTGGTGAGAAGCGGGCTCTCCTCGATACTGTCACTGAGAACGCGGGCCAGGCCTTCAACCGTCACCGTCTCAAGCGATCGAGCGACTTCGCGGCACGTAGCCGCCAGCTCAAGGAACTGCAGGACGCGATCGGGATGCCGGAGGCGCCACTCCGGATCGAGTGCTACGACATCTCGAACACTGGTCCCACGGAAGCCGTCGGTTCGATGGTCGTGTTCGAAGATGGACTCCCGAAGCGGTCCGACTACCGCCGGTTCGCGATCAAATGGAACCAGGGCCAGGACGACTTCGCCAATATGCACGAGGTCATCTCGCGCCGTTTCGCACGGTTCAAGGAAGAACGGGAGGCTCCGACCGGATCCAGGTACCGGTTCGCCTATCCACCCAACCTGGTGGTGATCGACGGGGGCAAGGGACAGCTCGGGCGTGCCGTCGAAGCCATGGAGGATCTCGGGATCCATGACGTTACGACCGTGTCTCTGGCAAAACGGATGGAGGAGGTCTTCCTTCCGGACAGACCGGATCCGATCGTGATCCCCCGAGGGTCCGAGGCGCTTTACCTCTTGCAGCAGATCCGGGACGAGGCGCACCGGTTCGCCCTCGACTACCACCGAAAGCGGCGGGGCAAGGCCATGACCCGCTCGATCCTCGACGACGTGCCTGGTCTCGGGCCGGCACGGCGAAAGAAACTGTTGAAGGTCTTTGGTTCGGTGAAGAGGATGCGCGAAACTTCGCTGGAGGAGCTAACCGCGGTGACGGGCGTCCCGGCGTCGGTCGCCGAGGCGGTCTACGCCGTGCTCCATGGCGAAACAACGAGCCTGCAGAACGGGAGAGCTTGAGTGGTAACGAGACGGCGCACCAAAGACGTCGATGTCACCGTGATCAGCGGACTGTCCGGAGCCGGGCGCTCCGAAGCAGCCAAGGCGCTCGAGGATCTGGGTTGGTACGTCATCGACAACCTGCCTCCGGCCTTGATCTCGAAGATGATGTCGCTGGTGTTCTCGCCCAGCTCCGAGATCAAGAGGGTCGCTCTCGTTATCGACGCGCGTGGCGGAACGTTCTTCAAGGAAGCCATGAAGGAACTCGAGAAGCTCCGCAGGGACATGAGCAACTTCCGCCTCGTGTTCCTCGAAGCCTCCGACGAGGTTCTCGTCCGAAGGTTCGATGCGAGCCGCAGGATGCACCCGCTGGCCCCGCAAGAGAACGTCGCCGTGGGGATCCAGCGCGAGCGCGAGCTGATGTCGCCCTTCCGCGAGGGGGCCGACCTTCTGATCGACACAACCGACCTGACCGTCCGGAAGCTCCGCGCCAAGGTGGGCGCGTACTTCGAGACCGGACCGACCTCCGAAGGGCTGCAGATCACGATCGTCTCGTTCGGCTACAAGTACGGTCTTCCGCTCGACGCCGACGTCGTGTTCGATGTGCGTTTCCTTCCGAATCCACATTGGGTCGAATCGCTCCGGCCCCAGAGTGGTGAGGATCAAGAGGTGATCGACTACGTGATGCAGCAACCGTCGACTTCTGACTTCCTCGGTCGGACGAAGGATCTCTTCGACGTGGTCATTCCCGGGTATCAGGCGGAAGGACGCCACTACCTGACCATCGCGGTTGGATGCACCGGCGGGCGACACCGCTCGGTCGTTCTCGGTGAACGGTTGGGCGCGTTGATCGGGGAGCGCGGTATCGGCGTTCGAGTGATCCATCGCGATGTCGAGAGAGAGTCCGTTCCGGCGTGAAGGTCGTCGGCATCGGGGGTGGCCACGGTCTGGCCGTCACCCTCAAGGCCGCGCTGGGGTACGCGGACGAAGTCACTGCCGTCGTGACGGTCGCCGACGACGGTGGGTCCTCGGGAAGGCTTACGCGCGAGCTCGGCATCCCACCTCCTGGAGACATCAGGAATTGCCTCGTGGCGATGGCCGAGAACGAAGACATGGCCGCCCTCTATCAACACCGTTTCGAAACTGGTGAACTGACCGGGCACGCCGCCGGCAATCTCATCATCGCCGCGCTCACCGAAATGACCGGGGATTTCAACGCGGCCGTTGCCGAGGCTGGTCGTCAGCTCGGCGCCCGAGGACGGGTGTTACCGGCCACGACGAAGCTCGTGGACCTCCACGCCCGGGTCGCCGGGAGAGTCGTCCGAGGACAGGTGGCAGTGGCCCATAGCGCGGCTCCGATCCAGGCCGTCTACCTCGACCCTCCCGACCCGCCGGCCAACGAAGCCGCCGTGGCCGCGATCGCGGGCGCCGACCAGATCGTGCTCGGTCCCGGCAGCCTCTTCACCAGTCTCATCGCCACGCTGATGGTGCCCGGCATCCGCAAGGCGTTGCAGGAGACCCCGGCGCTGAGGGTGTTCGTGTGCAACACGCGCCAGCAGAAGGGAGAGACCGAAGGTCTCGACGCCGCAGCCCTGATCGAAGCCGTGCTTGCGCACGCCGGCCCCTTCTCCGTCGACATCGCCCTCGTCCAGCACCCGGAGGTCCCCAGTGACGGGGTCCGCGTTGAAGAGGGGGCTCTCTCCTCTACGGGGGTCGACTTCGTCACGGTGGACACGGCCCGACCGGACGGGTCACACGACCCGGCGCGGCTCGGTCGGGTCCTGGCCGGGATGGCGGGGGCCGGACGTCGCGGCGCTCGGTAAGATGGGATCACAACAGCGGTTACCTATTTGCCCAGGAGGGATCGTCCGTGACTACGCGCATAGGGATCAACGGGTTCGGCAGGATCGGAAGGAACATGTTTCGGGCGATCCGGGCTAGTGGTGCCGATCTCGAGGTGGTCGCGGTCAACGACCTCACCGCCCCCGAGACCCTCGCCCACCTGCTCAAGTACGACTCGGTCCTGGGTCGTTTCGACGGTGAAGTAAAGGCCACCGACAACGGCTTCTCGGTGGATGGAAAAGAGGTCAGGGTTACGTCCGAACGAGACCCGGCGAGCATCCCGTGGGCCGACCTCGGTGCCGCCATCGTGATCGAATCCACGGGTTTCTTCACCAAGCGTGCCGACGCCCAGAAGCACATCGACGCCGGCGCTAAGAAGGTCATCATCTCGGCCCCCGCCAAGGAAGAGGACGTCACGATTGTGATGGGGGTGAACCACGATAAGTACGACCCGAGCGCGCACTCGATCATCTCGAACGCGTCGTGCACGACCAACTGCGTGGTCCCGCTGGCGAAGGTGCTTCAGGACAACTGGGGGATCGACAAGGGCTTCATGACCACCTGTCACGCGTACACGAACGACCAGAACACCCTCGACCTCGCCCGCGACGACCTGCGCCGGTCACGCGCCGCGGCCATCAACATCATCCCGACCAGCACCGGCGCGGCCAAAGCGGCCAGCCTCGTGATGCCGGAGCTCAAGGGCCGTCTCGATGGCCTCGCCCTCAGGGTCCCGGTGCCCGATGGATCGATCACCGACATCGTCGCGGTCCTGAACTCGGAGGTCACCGCCGAGCAGGTGAACGACGCCTACAAGGAAGCCGCTCAGTCGTCGGCGATGACGGGGATCCTCCGGTACACCGAAGACGAGATCGTGTCGTCCGACATCGTCGGCGACCCCCACTCATGCATCATCGACGGGAAGTCGACGATGGCCAACGGGAACATGGTTAAGGTCCTCGGCTGGTACGACAACGAGTGGGGCTACTC
>JAENWQ010000094.1 GCA_016649855.1 Actinomycetota bacterium
CGACCTCTCCTACTCCTCGGGAAGAGACGTTGCCTGGAAGGCTCTCGCGGCCAACGCTTCGGACATCGCTGCGATGTGTGGACGCCCGATGCACGCGGTGACGTCCCTGTCGATGCCGCGTTCGACCGACCTCGCCTTCGTCGAGGATCTCATCGCGGGGCTGAACGACGCGTCCGAGCGCTGGGGCATCGCGCTCGTCGGAGGCGACATCAGCGAAGCGGCCGTCATCGTCGTGACGATCGCTCTGTTGGGGAGAGCGGACGGAGTTCCGGTCCTCCGGTCCGGGGCGCGGCCGGGGGACTCGATCTACGTGACGGGGGCCCTGGGCGGCGCCGCCGGCGGGCTCGCCCTACTCCGCTCCGGCTCGGAGCGGAAGGATGACGCGGCCCTGAGACTGAAGGCGCGGCAACTGCGCCCGGAGCCACGCGTCGCGGAAGCTCTGTGGCTGGCAGGCCTACGGCCCACCGCGATGATCGACCTCTCAGACGGACTCGCCAGGGACCTCAGCCGCATCCTCGACGCCTGCGGCCATGGGTGCCGCGTCGACGAAGCGCTCATCCCGGTCGATCCGGATCTGAGCACCCTTCAGGACATAGATCCCCTGGCCGCGGCGTTGACCGGGGGAGAGGACCTCGAGCTGCTGTTTACGATCGACCCCGCTAAGGAGGTCGGTATCGCCGCGACGGCACCCACCGGAACAGCCCTGACCCGCATCGGCGACGTGACCGAGGGAGCCAGGACGATCGGAGAGGCAAGCTTGGACGAGTGGAGGGACCGAGGATGGGATCATCTGAGATAGGAGTGAGCGCGGCCCGCGGGTTGAAGGCCACCCCGGTTGAGGGCATCCCGCGAGTGCTCACGATCGCCGGCTCGGACTCGGGCGGAGGGGCCGGGATCCAGGCAGACCTCAAGGTGTTCTTCGCGTTGGGATGTCACGGCATGAGCGCCATCACCGCGCTCACCGCGCAGAACACGACCGGCGTGACCGGGATACATCCGGTCCCCCCCGATTTCGTAGCCGCCCAGATCGATGCTGTGGCAACCGACATCGGCGTCGACGCCGCCAAGACGGGGATGCTCGCCTCGGCGGAGATAGTGGAGGTGGTGGCCGACGGCGTTCGCGCACACAGCATCGGGAATCTCGTGGTCGATCCGGTGTTCGTGACCAAGCGTAGGGACCGGCTCCTCGACCGGGACGCCGTCAAGACGCTCGTCGATCTGCTCTTCCCTCTGGCCACACTCGTGACCCCCAACCTGTTCGAGGCCGCCGGACTGCTGGGTACCGATGAACCCTCCTCGGTGCCCGACATGAAGGAGGCAGCGCGCGCGCTGAAGGATCTTGGGCCCACGGCCGTGCTGGTGAAGGGCGGCCATCTGCCCGGCGAGCAGGCGGTAGACGTCTTCTTCGACGGCACTGAGTTCATGGAGGTGGTAGGACCCCGTTTCGATACCGAAGACACCCATGGAACCGGGTGCACGCTCTCGGCCGCCATCGCGGCACGGCTCGCTCACGGAGACGACCTGGAGGCAGCGGTCAACGCCGGCAAGCGCTTCGTCTCGGGGGCGATCGAACGAGGCCTGCGGATAGGGAAGGGCTACGGACCGGTCAACCCCGGCTGGGACCTCCACTAGACAGGATCAGGATCGTTCGGTCCTCAGATCGTCGGCACCGAAATCCTCGAAGCGCGCCCGTACATCGAGGTAGGCGATGAGCCCGGCCGCCGCGACGTACGGATAGAGGACCGCCTGGACGACTATCGAGAACCCGAGCACGATCGCTCCCTGCGCCCATTCTTCGAGAGAGTCGGTCAACCCGAATCCAACCTGGGTGAGCATGAAGTGGAGGAGGCCCGTGCCGAGCGCGACGGCGAAGAGGATGCCCACCAAACGAGCGAGGTTCCCCTTGCTCATGGCGCGAGCGCGGCTCAGCGCCGGCTGGAGCCCGTCGTGTTCGAGAGCGATCACGTGGACGACCACCGGTGGGCCGAAGAACATCACGAGGGTCAACAGGATGATCGGCGCCAGCACGACCGCGAGGACCAGGGCGATGATCGACGCGAACAGCCCGGACGCCAGCACCTCTCTCACCTCGAAGCCCGACCTGAGGACCTCTCGGGCGGTCGTGGCCTTGCCGGCCAGTCGATCGGCCATCACGACCCCCGCGATCGCGACCCCCAGGCTCCCGGAGGTCACGGCTACGACCACCGGGATCACGAGCCCAAAGGCGAGGTCCAGGCTTTCCGAGGAGACCGCGTCGGCGATCCCGGCGCTCAAGAACCTCAGGACCGCCTCGAGGATCCCCAGCGTGAGAAAGGTGAAGATCATGGTGCGCGGCGCAAGCCGGTAGAGACGCAGTGAGTTGGCGATCAACCCCAAGAAGGTGGTCGGCGCGGGAAAATAGGAGGGTTGCTGTGGCCCACGGGCCACCCCTACCTGCCGACGCGTCGCTTGGCGATGAAGCCGACGACCAGCAAACCGACGAGGGCCGCTACTCCGATCGCCATCTTCTTGCCGGCCTCGGCCGCTTCGACCTTCGCCCGGCCCACGAGATCATCGACCTTTCGCGCGAGGTCCTCTCTCGTTTGCTCTATCTCTGCGAGCGTCGCGGTGGTGTCGTTGGTCATTGTCCGTCTCCGATCGATGGCTTATGGGTTCCTGCGGCCGACGGACTTCGCCAGCTCAACATCCGCCTTCAGCGACTCTTTCGTCTTCTCGGCCGAGATCGGCGTCGCCATCTTCTTCTTAGCGAAGAGGAAGGCTCCGAACCCGATGACGAGCAGTATCACCGCGGTGACGATGTCGGCGAGCCACACCCATCCGTTCATCGCCGTGGCAAGTCCATCCCTGATCGAGAACAACATGAAGACGAGAGCGAAGAGCCCCAAGGTGGCGAGGATGGCGAACGCAGCCAGTCCCTTGACCTTCTCGCCCACCGAGTGACCCAGTTCCTGTTTCGCCAGCTCCACCTCTTTGCGGACCAGGGTCGAGAGATCCTCGGTGACCTCTTTGAGAAGCTGGCCGGCGGACTTCTCATCCCGGTGGCCGTTCCCGTGGTGCGGACCTTCGGTCATCGGATCCACGCTGTCTCCTCTCATGCCTCTTGCTGAGACCTCTCTACTTGAGATGATCGTGTTTCGCGCCGCTCGGCGAGGACCGCGTTCACCTCGGCGGCGAGCAGGATTATCTGAGATAGAAGGTACGACGCCACGAGCAATCCCGCGGCCGCTGAGAACGCACCGAAGGTCTGGCTCCGACCCTCGGCCCCGGCCCCCAGATACCGAGCACCCAGAAGCTTCAGGATCTCGAAGGCGGTGGCGGCGATCACGGCGCCGGGGAGAACGTCCCTCCAGGATCGCTCCTTGTTGGGAAGGAGCTTGAAGGCGGTCGCGAAGATCCCCGTATTCACCCCGATCGACAGGACCGAGAGGACCACCCCCAGGAGGAACTCCACCCCCGCTCCCGACCCGATCTTCGACGCGGCGATCTGAACTAGCGCGGTCGTCCCGAAGGATGCCAGCGCCCCGACCCCCAGGAAGCCAAGCCACTTGAGGGACTTGATCCTCTTGCCGAAGAAGGTTTCCTCATCCCGGGCGCAGTTGATCCGGTTCAACGCGTGCTCGAGGGCGACGACCGCTCCCGATCCGGAGTACAGGGCGAGGAGCGATCCTACGATTGCCAGCGTCCCACGGTTCTCCTGCAGGGATTCAAGCATGTCGAACGTGAGGATCTGGTTGAGAAGCGGGACGCCCTCGATGCCCGAGCGCAGCAAGCTCTCCCGGATACCACCTGACAGGAACGTGAGGTAACCGACCGCCGACGCCGCGAAGAGGAGCAGGGGGAAGACCGAGAAGAAGGTGTAGTAGGTGAGAGCCGCGGCGAGGACCCCCCCGTCGTTCGCCGAGAAACGGCGGAACGTGGTCACGAGGATGTCGACCGAGCCGTGGCGGGCCCGGGCGCGCTCGACCTCGAGCTTCGCCCTGGTCGTTATCTGTCCCACGTCCGCCATCGCCCCTTTTGTTCTGCGATTCGTCGAGACGAATCGCTTCTGATCGTTACCGCGAGCGGATAGCCGCTAAACGGTTGGCAGGGGGCGGTGCAGTGCAGTAACCGGTCTTAACCGACCTTGGAGACCTTGTTGGCCTTGATGCACTTCGTGCAGACGCTCATGCGCTTGTGAGTGCCGTTCACGACGACCCTGATCTTCTGCACGTTGGGGTTCCACCGGCGGCGAGAGCGCCGGTGAGAGTGAGAGATCTTGTTCCCGAAGCCGGGAGTTTTTCCACAGATGTCACATACGGAAGCCATAGCGGGAGCGAGGCTACCAGAGGTAGGAGGCTTCAGAAGGAAATCCGCGAGCGACCTCGGAGTCTCGTTAGTCTCGGTGGCATGGCTGAGGTCGTCGAAGCACCACCTAAGGGGCTCGAGATATATGCCCCACAACGTCGCCGAACACCCCTGCGGGTGACCGGCCCCCGCGCCGAGGCCCTCGCGAAGCTCGGCATCTCGAGCGTCCAGGACCTGCTGCAGCACTACCCCCGCTACCACGTGGACCGGACGCAGCTGCGAACCATCCGTGAGCTGAGGAAACTCGCCGGGGGAGGCCACACGGGGGAAGTCACCGTCCACGCCAAGGTGGTCACGATGGGCCGGTCCGTTGCGATGAGGGCTAAGACCGAGTCCGGAAAGACACGAACAATGATCAAGGCCTCGATAGGCGACGAGACCGGTCAGATCGGGGTCACGTGGTTCAACCAGAGCTGGGTCGCACGGGCTCTCTCGCCCGGGGACGTGGCGTTCTTCTACGGCCGCATCGGGGTCTTCGGCGGGAAGCTGCAGATGACCGCGCCTCGGTTCGAGTTGGTGCGAACGGGGCGAGAGCCGTTCAACGTGGGCCGGGTTATCCCGATCTATCCGGCGAGCGCGGACATCAAGAGCGACGCGTTGCGACGCCTGATGTGGGACACGTTCGAGGCCGCGGGCGAGATCATGGACCCACTCCCTTCGGATCTTCGGCTCCGGCTCGGATACATGAGCCGTGGCGACGCGATCCGCTCGATCCACTTCCCCGACGACAAGGAAGATGTCATCAAGGCGCGCCGCAGGATCGTCTTCGACGAGGTCTTCTCGCTCCAGCTCGGTCTCGTGTACCGGAAGAAACGACTCGAACGAACGGTCCAGGGGATCTCGCATCCGGCTTCCGCTCCAGACGCGCTTCCGGAAAGGTTCATCGACGCCCTCCCCTTCGATCTGACCTCCGCGCAGCGGCGTGCGTGCGACGAGGTCGCGACCGACATGACGAAGGCGTACCCGATGCACCGCCTGGTGGAGGGGGAGGTCGGTTCGGGGAAGACCGTGGTCGCGCTGTACGCATGCCTGATGGCGATCGCCGGGGGAAGTCAGTCGGCCCTCATGGCGCCGACGGAGGTCCTTGCGGAGCAACACTTCCTGACGGTCAAGGAACTCCTCGACCGCGCCTTCGGTGAGCACGAGGGCGCCAACCTGTTCGCGGGCACCTCCAATCGTCCGGTGGTCCGCTTGCTCACCGGCTCGACCCCGGCGAGCCAGAGGGACGAGATCTTGATGGGGGTCTCCGCCGGCGAGGTCGACCTCTTGATCGGAACGCACGCCCTGATCCAGGGCTCCGTCGACTTCGCTCGGCTCGGCGTCGCAGTGGTCGACGAACAGCATCGGTTCGGGGTTCACCAGCGCAAGTCGCTGAGAGACAAAGGCACGATGGGGGAGCCGGACATCCTCGTCATGACCGCGACGCCGATCCCTCGAACGCTCGCGGTGACCATCTACGGAGACCTCGATGTATCGATCCTCGACGAGCTTCCGGCGGGACGGAAGCCGATCACGACGTCCCTCGCGTTCGGCGACGAGCATCGGGCTGATGCGTACGACGCGATCCGCAAGGAGGTCGCATCCGGGCATCAGGCGTTCATCGTCTACGCGCTCCGGGACGAATCCAGCAAGACCGAGTTGCGAAGCGCCAAGGCGGAGGCGAAGCGCCTGGCGACGGACGTCTTCCAGGACCTTTCTGTTGGGCTGGTTCACGGGGACATGAAGAGCCAGGACAAGGAAGCCGCAATGTCGGCCTTCAGGGGCGGGACGACCCACGTGCTGGTGGCGACCACGGTGGTCGAGGTCGGGGTCGACGTTCCCAACGCGACCGTGATGCTCATCGAGGACGCCGAGCGCTTCGGCCTCGCGCAACTGCATCAGCTCCGCGGTCGCATCGGCCGCGGAGGTCACGCGTCCCTCTGCATCCTCGCCACCGACCTCGATCCGGGTGGCGCCGAGGAATCAACCGCGCTGGCCCTCGAACGCCTTAACGCGGTCGCGTCGACGACCGATGGCTTTGAGTTGGCGACGGTGGACCTGAGGCAGCGGGGCGAAGGACAGTTGTTTGGGGCGAGGCAGTCCGGGATGCCGCAACTGAAGCTAGCGCGGGTCCTCGAGCATCAGGACGTCATCAAGCAGGCGCGCGACCTGGCGGTCCAGATCCTGACGGAAGACCCGGATCTGGCCGCCTTCGAACACATCGCGTTGAGGCGTGAGATGAGGGACCGCTTCGCGGATGTCGCCCTCGATGTGATCCAGTCCGGCTAAGCGCCACCACCTCCGAGTTGGAGCGAGGCTCGGGAGGCGCTACCTTTGTTCGTATGCGCGTCACAGCAGGTACCGCCAAGGGTCTACGTCTCAAGTCTCCGGGCAGCGGCACCAGACCGATGACCGACCGGATGAAGGAATCGCTCTTCTCCGCCCTTGGAGATGTCGAGGGCGCGGTCGTACTCGATCTCTTTGCCGGGTCTGGATCTCTCGGGCTCGAGGCTTTGTCGCGGGGAGCCAAGCAGGCGACCTTTGTGGAGAGCGCTCGGGACGCGGTAGTGAAGCTCAAGGAGAACATCGATACCACCGGATTCGAGGACGCCTCCGAAGTGTTGTGGGCCGAGGTCAAGCCGATCCTCAACAACCACGCCACCGAGCGTAAGGACCTGATCTTCGTTGACCCGCCTTACAACATGCTGGCCGAGAGGGTGCTGGGGAATCTCGAGCAGCTCGTGATGGGCGGCTATCTATCCGACCGCGGCCGGGTCGTTGTCCAGCGGAACGGCAAGGAGAACCCCCTGAAGCCATTCGGACTCCAGATGATCTGGGAGCGCGAGTTCGGTCAGTCCAAGCTCTACATCTACACCCACGAGGATGAAGAGGAAGAGAGCTCTGACTGATGGCTGTCGCTCTTTGTCCCGGCTCCTTCGATCCTCCAACCAACGGTCATATCGATGTCATCGAGCGTGCCGCTCGGTACTTCGATCGGATCGTCGTTGCGGTGATCGCGAACCCGACGAAGCAACCACTGTTTACGCTCGACGAACGAAAGGATCTGCTCGCCGACGTTCTCTCTCATCTCGATAACGTCGAGATCGGCTCCTTCGACGGTCTGCTCGTCGATTTCGCAAGACAGAGAGAGATCTCGATCGTCGTCAAAGGTCTGAGGGCGGTGTCCGATTTCGAGTACGAACTGCAGATGGCGCAGATGAACGCAGCTCTGCTCCCCGGACTCGACACGCTGTTCGTCACCTCCAAGCCGACGTGGGCCTTTCTGTCCTCGAGCCTCGTGAAAGAGGTCGCTCGGTTCGGTGGCTCCGTCGAGGGCCTGGTCCCTCCACTCGTCGAAAAGGCGATGAAGGAGGCATACGGGGGCCGCGACACCTAGATCACCTGCTAGGTAGCATCGAGCCTTCAAAGGCGCGAAAATCACCGCTTACACCCTAGAGAAACCAATGAGAGCACCCGCAAGGCGGCCAGGGACTTTGAGCTCAGAAGCCGGCCGCCTCGGCGGGCCGGCAGAACAGAAGGGGACGCGATGGATCTCATCGAACGGATCGACGAACTGCAGATCTTGATCGAGGAAGCCAAATCGGTGCCTCTCTCCAGCAGCGTCGTCGTTAACCGGAACGAGTTCATCGAGCTGTTGATGCAGCTCAAGGAAGAGGTTCCCGAGGAAGTTCGTCAGGCCCGCTGGATGTCCCGTGATCGGGACGAGCTCCTCGCCCGGGCCCGCAAGGAAGCCGATCGGATCATCGCCGACGCCAGTGAGCAGCGAGACCGGCTTCTCTCCCGTACCGAGATCGTCAAGGAGGCCGAGAAGGACGCTCAGCGCATCCTCGAGGAGGCCGCGGAGAAGGCCGCCCGCAAGAAACAGGAGGCCGAGGACTACATCGACCAGAAGCTGGCAGGTTTCGAGATCCTCCTCAACAAGACCCTCAGCACCGTGTCCCGCGGCCGCAGCCAGATCCGCGGCGAGGGCGGCCTGATCGGGGGCCAGGGAGGCGGCGGCGCGCCCGGGATTAGCGGCGCGCCCGGGATCGACGAGTACCACGAGCCCCCGCCGGCGCATCCCAGCGAGGCCGCCCCGTTCGACGCTGCGGAGATGCGCCCGCCGGCTGACGATCAGGAGTCCTCCTCCTTCCAGTGAGGCGTCCGAGCACCGGCGGGCGGAGCGATGCTGGGGTGAGGATGCCGAAGTGAGGCGTGCTGGGGTCAGGGTGCCGGAGTAGCCCTTCCAGAACCTGGGAAATGGGACCTCTCTGGTATCATCCCTCTGTTCGAAGGCGGGGCCGTGGGCGCCTTAGGAGGGCGCTCTCACGCTCCGAATCAGATCGTCCGGCAGGTGGGGATGTTGCGCGTGCAGAGCATGAAGATCTCGGTAGCCCAGATCCTGGGGCGCCCCGGGACCCAGAAGGAAGTACCTATCGCAGCATCCCTCGAAGGGGTGCAGGGAGCGCTCGCGCGCATCTCGGAGGATCCGGTTACGGGAACGGTGAAGCTCGAAGCCGTAGTCGAGGGGATCCTGGTCACTGGACGGGCCGAGGCGACGATCGAGCTCGAGTGCGCCAGGTGCTTGAAGAAGTTCGACACGCGGGTGGCCTCGGAGGTCTGCGACCTGTTCGTAGCTCCGGGGGCGGACGCCCCCGAGGAAGACGCGTACCGGATCGATGGACTCGAGATCGATCTCGAGCCGTTGCTCAGGGACGTCTTCGGGCTCGAGCTCCCGCTGAACCCGGTGTGCAGCAAGGAATGCAAGGGGCTCTGCGCTCACTGCGGGACGGATCTGAACTCCGGCCCGTGCGATTGCAGTGACGAGGAGACCGACCCGCGCTGGGCTCCGCTCGAGGAGCTGAAGGTGAAGCTCGAGAACGAACGGATCTCATGATCCAGAACAGGGAGCGGTTCGCCTCGGCGTAACCGCAGAACAGGGAGCGGTTCGCCTCGGCGTAACCGCAGAACAGGGAGCGGTTCGCCTCGGCGTAACCGCAGAACAGGGAGCGGTTCGCCTCGGCGTAACCGCAGAACAG
>JAENWQ010000198.1 GCA_016649855.1 Actinomycetota bacterium
CAAGAAGACGACCCGTAAGCCGGCTCGCAAGAAGACCACTGCCCGCAAGACGGCCCGCAAGAAGACCACCGCCCGCAAGCCGGTTCGTAAGAAGACCGCGGCTCGCAAGAAGACGACCGCCCGGAAGCCGGCGGCGCGTAAGAAGACCGCGGCTCGAAAGAGCACCAGACGTCGCTAAAGGAACGCGTACCGAAGAGGGGCGGCCCCCTAGGGCCGCCCCTCTTCGCGTTCTAGGATAAGGACGTGAAGACCTACGTGGTGCAGGGCCCGACGCCCCTCAAGGGTGACGTCCCGATCAGCGGGGCGAAGAACGCCACGCTCAAGCTGATGGCAGCAGCTCTCATGGTCCCGGGCGAGGTCGTTCTCGAGCGCGTTCCACGGATCAGCGACGTGAGCCTGATGTGTGAGGTCCTCGAACGTCTCGGTGTCGAAGTGGCGTTCGAGGGATCGACCCTCCGGATCGACGCGACGAACGAACCGAAGAACGAGGCAACCTACGAGCTCGTCTCGAAGATCCGAGCATCGATCCAGGTGCTCGGCCCCCTCCTTGCCCGGCTTGGCAGCGCACGGGTTTCCATGCCTGGCGGTGATGCGATCGGTTCTCGTCCCATCGACCTCCATCTCAGAGGGCTCGAGCGGATGGGAGCCGAGTTCTCATCGGAACACGGTTACGTCGAGGGAGTGGCGGCGCGCCTCACCGGTGCCCGCGTGCTGCTCGAGTTCCCCTCGGTCGGCGCGACGGAGACGCTGTTGATGGCCGGAACGACGGCAGAAGGCACGACGACGATCGATAACGCCGCCCGAGAACCCGAGATCCAGGACCTCGCGCAGTTCCTCAACGAGGCAGGAGCCAGGGTCCTTGGGGCGGGCACGAACACGATCACGATCGAAGGCGTGGCGAAGCTGCATCCGGCGCGTCATGTGGTTCTGCCCGACAGGATCGAGGCAGGAACGTACGCGATCGGAGCTGCGGCCACCGGAGGCGATGTCACGCTCCGTGACATCCGCCCGGGGGACATGGAGCTGGTGCTCCAGAAACTCGAAGACTCGGGCGCCGAGGTCACGCGAGAGACGGACTCCGTCCGGATCAGGGCTACCGGCAGACCGGCTCCGATGGATCTCGTGACGCTTCCGTATCCGGGGTTCCCCACCGACCTGCAGCCTCCGATGATGGTCCTTCTGGCGCAGGCCACGGGGCCGTCGATCCTGACCGAGAACGTGTTCGAAGCCCGGTTCATCTTCGTCGACGAGTTGAATCGTATGGGAGCCCAGGTGCGCGTCGAGGGCCATCACGCTGTGATCAAGGGGGTCGAGCGCCTTACCGGGGCCCCCGTCAGGGCCCCCGATATCCGCGCCGGCGCGGCGCTGATGCTGGGCGGACTGAGCGCCCACGGCGAGACCAGGATCCACGACGAGGGGCACATCGAGCGCGGATACGAGGACTTCGTCGCCAAGCTGGAGGGGCTCGGAGCCGTGGTCAGCGTGACCGAGGGATAGGGTACCGAACCCATCCCGGGTCCACTCGGTAGAATGGACCCGTGAAGCAGACGACGATCCAGGAACAGGTCGAAGAAGCCCTCGAGTTGATCCGTCCCGCGATCCAGATGGACGGCGGTGATATCCGTCTCGAGAGTGTCGTCGGAGGCACCGTCACGGTGCAGCTCCTCGGCGTGTGCGAAACCTGTCCGATCTCTCCCGTAACCCTCACGCACGGCGTCGAACGTATCCTTCGCGAGAAGATCCCGGAGGTCACCGAGGTCATCGCCGTCGAGGCTTGAACCCCGTGGAGGCCCAGCAAACGGTGAAGCGCGCCCTCGAGGGAGACCGGAGGGCCATCGCTCGTCTCATCTCTCTGGTCGAAGATGGTGGATCCGAACTCCCCGAGGTGATGAAGTCCCTCTATCCGCATACCGGCGGCGCGTATTCGATCGGGATCACCGGCGCGCCGGGGGCCGGTAAGTCGACCCTCACCGAGCGCTTGATCGGGCGTGCTCGGGCCGACGAGCACAAAGTGGGCGTGCTCGCAGTGGATCCGTCGAGTCCGTTCTCCGGAGGCGCGCTGCTCGGGGACCGCGTGAGGATGCAGTCACATGCCACCGATCCAGACGTCTTCATCCGATCCATGGCGACCCGCGGACATCTCGGCGGCATCTCGCTCGCGACTCCGGAAGCCGTGCGGGTTCTCGACGCCTCCGGCAAGGATCTGATCGTCATCGAGACGGTGGGTGTCGGTCAGGCCGAGGTCGAGATCACCGACGCGTGCGACACGACGCTGGTCGTCCTGAATCCAGGCTGGGGAGACGCGGTCCAAGCGAACAAAGCAGGGCTGATGGAGATCGCCGATGTATTCGTCGTAAACAAAGCCGATCGCCAGGGGACCCGGGACACCGTGCGCGAGCTGAACCAGATGCTCGAGATGTCGGAGTCGGGTCGCAAGCCCGAGATAGTCGAGACCGTCGCGACCAAGGGCGAGGGCATCGACGCCCTCTGGGATGCGATCGAGGCGCACCGCTCCTATCAGAACGAGGCCGGCCTCCTCGAGGCCCGTCGCCGTCGCAGGATCGCACGGGAGCTCCGCGAGATCGTGGCGGCCCGGTTCCGGACGAGGGTCGAGACCGAAACGGCCGATCTCCTCGAGGAGCTCACCGGCGAGGTCGTCGCTCGGAGGATGGATCCGTACGCGGCGGCGGAGAAGCTGATCGCCACCCTCTAGTAGCCCGTTTGACCCTTCGGGCTCCTTGATGCTCGAATGGCACCACACTGTGAACACGATGGGGGGAAGGTGGATCCATGAGCGAAGTCGCGACCCTTAGGGCGCAGGTCGACGAGGCTGTCAAGGGCAAGAACTTCGGCCACGTGCTCGAACGGAACGTTCGCGAGCGTGGGGACAAGCCGGCGATGTCGTGGCGCCATGACGATCAGTGGCATCACTACACCTGGCGCGAGGTCAGGGAGCGGGTCGCAGAGGTCGCCATGGGGCTCAAGGCCCTCGGCCTGAACAAGGGCGATGCGGTGGCGATCCAGGCCCGCAACATCCCGGATCATGTGATCGCCGACCAGGGGATCCTCCACGCCGGAGGAGTTCCCGTGTCGTTCTACAACACGTTCTCCCCCGATCAGATCCAGTACATCGCCGGTCACTGTGAGGCCAGGTTCGCGATCCTCGAGGGCAAGGCCTTCCTGGAACGGTGGGAGAAGATCCGCTCCGAGCTTCCGAAGCTCGAGAAGGTCGTGCTGATCAACGGGGCCGAGGAGTACGCGAATGAGGACTGGATCATGTCCTACGACGATCTCCTCGCCAGGGGCCGTGAGGCACTCAAGGACGGCCGAGACGACTTTGAAGGGACATGGCGGGAGGTCTCTCCGGACGATCCCGCGACCTTGATCTACACGTCGGGCACGACCGGGAATCCCAAGGGCGTCGTCACCACCAATTACAACGCGATCTGGACCGCGCACTCGTCCCAGATGATGGAGAACTACACCCCGGGCTCCACCTATGTCTCGTACCTTCCGCTCGCTCACTCAGCGGAGCGTGTCGCGACGATCTATGTGTCCTTCTACACGCAGACGCAGGTCTACTACTGCCCCGAGGTCCTCCAGGTGTTCGAGATCGTTCCTCAGGTCCATCCGTACTCGTTCCTCGCGGTTCCGAGGGTGTGGGAGAAGCTTCAGGCGGGGATCATGGCCAAGGTCTCGGCCGAGCCGGATGCGAAGAAGCGCAAGATCGCCTCCGGCGCGCTGGCGACAGGTACCGAGGTCGCCCGCCGCATGCGAGAGGGTGAACCGGTCCCGCTGGGGATGAAGATCAAGAACGCCCTGTTCGAGAAACTGGTGTTCTCGAAGATCCGCGGTCAGATCGGTCTCGACAAGTGCGAGCTCCCGTTGAGCGGGGCTGCCCCGATCTCACCGTCGACGCTCGATTTCTTCGACGGCATCGGTGTCCACATCATCGAGCTCTACGGGCTCACCGAGACCTCTGCCCCCGCTCTGGGCAACACCGCGAAGGAGCGCAAGTCGGGAACCGTGGGAAAGCCGTTGCCCGGGGTCGAGATCAGGCTTCTGGAAGACGGGGAGCTCCTGGTCAGGGGCGGCAACGTCACGCTGTCCGGTTACTACAGGGAGCCGGAGAAGACCGCCGAGGCCTTCGATGCCGAAGGGTGGCTCCACACCGGAGACATCGCCGAGATCGACGCCGACGGGTTCGTCAAGATCGTCGATCGCAAGAAGGAACTGATCATCACCGCCGGCGGCAAGAACGTTGCCCCGTCCAACATCGAAAGCATGCTCAAGGTTCATCCCCTGATCTCGCAGGTCTGCGCGATCGGGGATCGCCGCAGGTTCATCTCCGCCCTGATCGTCCTCGACCCGGAGGCGTCGATGGCCTGGGCAAAGGCGAACGGGGTCCCGTTCGAGTCGCTGGAGAGCTTCGCCGCGAACGAGCGCGTTCATGCCGAGATCCAGAAGGCGGTCGACGAGGGCAACTCGCACCTCAACGGGGTCGAACAGGTCAAGAAGTTTCGCATCCTTCAGACCGAATGGACCCCGGAGTCCGAGGAACTGACCCCGTCCCTCAAGCTCAAGCGGCGAGTGATCCTCGAGAAGTACGACGATGATATCGAGGCGATGTACGCCTAGATCTGATCGTTAACCCACGCGCCGAGCAGGCCGCGATCTCCGGTAGGTGCGCGGCGCAGAACTCGTTGTACCGCTCGGTCTCGAAGTAGTCCTCGGCCATCACGCGGTAGTGCTCGAGCTTCTCTTCGTAGGAGAGTTTCGGGTCGTCGC
>JAENWQ010000151.1 GCA_016649855.1 Actinomycetota bacterium
CCTCCGGTACACCGAAGACGAGATCGTGTCGTCCGACATCGTCGGCGACCCCCACTCATGCATCATCGACGGGAAGTCGACGATGGCCAACGGGAACATGGTTAAGGTCCTCGGCTGGTACGACAACGAGTGGGGCTACTCAAACCGCCTCGTCGACCTCACCGTGCTGGTCGCAAGCAAGTTGTAGGGTGACGTCGAATGGCTCAATGATGTGCCAGAGTCCATGTCAAGTAGGAGCTTGCGCTGCTTGACGCCGAGGCTTACTCAGCTCAGAATTCTTCTATGAACTCTGTTCGTTCGGGACTCTGTTCGTTCGGGACGACGTCTTCTCCCAGAACTCCTGGGTTCTATCTGGTAGCGCGGACAGCCTTACTTGGTCTTTTGGTAGGAACTCTACTGGGACAAGCAACCTCTCAGGCGGGGGAGTGCGTGGATAATCCATACACTTACACGGGTGGTCCGAACTATGACTACATCCAGGGAGTTTCCAATCTCAATGACGTCATCCGAGGTTGGGGTGGAAACGACGACATCCGCGGAGCCGGCTGTCACGATGATCTTCAGGGAAATGATGGTGGTGACCATGTTTCTGGCGCTTTCGGAGTTGACATTGTTGAAGGTAACGCTGGTCACGACCAGCCCTCGACTTGCAGTCCCTCTGCATGCGGGAGTGTCAAGGGAGGCGGAGACAGTGATACTGCCAGGGGCGGCGACGGTAACGATGAGGTGAGTGACACGGAAGCAGGCGGAGACGCAGACTGGCTCTACGGAGAGAACGGTAACGACACAGTCCGTGGAAACGACGGAGACAATCTAGACCACGTCTTTGGCGGACAGAATACTGATGACTGCAATGCTGACTTCGGTGACGAAGTATCGCCGACTTGTGAGAGTTGAGGTGGCAGCCCCATGAGAGCTCAGCGTCCGTTGCAGCTCCTGTTCCGGTCCAGCTCGTTGGTAGCCACTTTCCTACTGGCTGTACTGCTGGGGTGGATCCCAGGGCATGCCTCTCCCTCGTCACCAGTGATCGATCGGGCGGCCGAGGGACAGGCCTCGTACCAGCTGAGCAATTTTAGAATTGAGCATCCTTATGTCAGGGCCGGTGAATGGACCACGCCCACCACGGAGGTCGCGGCGGTCTATTTCGACATCCAGTTCACCACAGGCGACTTCCCTGGCCCAACGGAGTGTGCCCTCGAGCTCTACGACAAGGACGGTGCCGTGGTCGGTTCTGCAACGACCGTCCTCAATGTCCTGGATCCGGCCGAGAGCAATAGGAACGGAGGAGTCCCCGTCGCTATAGAGACCTCGGGAACTCCCACCGCGGCCCAAGGTCATTGCGCCGCGGGAACGTACGAGAAAGGGCCGGGTTACGCCTTCGAATTCCTCGGTAAGCGAGATGTCCCCGAGGATTACCCGCAGGATCGCGTAGAGCTCGTCTTCTCGTCGCGTTGGATAGATGACGCTCAGCCCGGGTGGCGCTCCTGCGCCTTGGAGGTCTCGTACACGGATGGAACCAAGGAAAAGCTCGCGCCGTTCACGCTTGTCGTCGGAGAGCCAAACGCTGAGGTGGTCCAGACCCCTGTGATACCTGAGTCCAAGACCGTCGGGGACGCCGAACTCGTGTGTGCGGTAGTCGGCTCTTGATCTCCCAAACAGACTCTCGCTAGCGCTTCGGCGGGTCCCAGAGGACCTTCGTCGGTCGCTGGCCGGTGATCACTTCGATCGTGTCGAAGATGAAGGTCGTCTCGGAGATGCTCTCGTCCTCGATCAGGCCGCGGAAGGTCTCGTTCGCCACATCGAGGATTCCCAGCAGATCCATCTTCCAGCCGCCGGGGTCCTCGACGAAACCGTAGGTGAACTCGGTGCCCGAGCCTTCGGAGACGATCGTGGCCTCTGCCTCATCGCCGTCGACGGTGACCTCGTCCAGCTCTTGCTGCTGGAGCGTCCCCTGGCCGATAAGACCGCTCTCGACCGCGTAGGCGATGACATCCACGGGTTCCATGCTCTCCAGGCGCTGCGGGGCCAGCACGTAGCGCAAGGTCAGCACGTGGAGCCGTTCCACGAGCGACCTCGCCTCGAGCTCGGAGCGCGGAGCGGTGAGCGCCAGATCCCTCATCTCGACGTAGAAATCGATCGACGCCTGTGACAGGAACCCGTGAGCGGCAGCCCCGTCGCCGGCCAGGAGAGCCGCCCTGTAGTCATCGAAGACGCCGCGGATGGCCGACTCCGCCGATCCCGGCGACTGCTCCTCGACGGCGGTATCTGCCGGGGACGGCTCCTCGTTAGAGCTGCACCCTGTAACCAGCAGTCCGGCTACCAGCACGAGGGCGCCGAAACGTCGGGCTGATGACAACAGTTCCTCCATCCGTCGGGGCTCGGTCGGCGATCGCCAGTCGAAGGCTCACGCTAACCCGAGGGGATGGATACCGGTGTCTACCGTCCTCGTCGTCCCCGATACCCTTGGGTCGTTAGGCCGGCTATCGCAAAGGTTGGTGGGAATGGCTGTCGCTCGCACAGAGCTGCCCTCGATGGAGGATCTCGATGTCATGGGCCAGCGCGTGCTGCTCCGCTGCGATCTCAACGTCCCGCTGAGGGCCGGCCAGATCACCGACGATCACCGCATCCAAGCGGCCATCCCCACCATCCTCGCGTTGCTGGAGCGAGGGGCCCGGGTGATCGTCTGCTCGCATCTCGGACGCCCCAAGGGGAAGGTCGTGGAGGAACTGCGCATGGCCCCGGTCGGTCAGCGCCTCGAGCAGCTCCTCGGGCGGCCGGTGGAAGTGCTGGGTACCGTCGTCGGTGAAGAAGTGCTCGCCGCATCCCTGTCCCGGGCCGACGTCATCCTGCTCGAGAACCTGAGGTTCGAGCCGGGGGAGACCGCCAACGATCCAAACTTCGCCCGCAGCCTGGCCGCACTCGCCGACTGCTACGTGAACGACGCGTTCGGGTCCGCCCACCGAGCGCATGCCTCCACGGTCGGAGTGGCCAAGCTGTTGCCCTCGGCTGCCGGATCCCTCTTGAAGAACGAGGTCGAGAAGCTTTCGAGGATCCTCACAAGTGCCGAGCGACCCTTCGTCGCGGTCCTCGGTGGAGCGAAGGTGTCCGACAAGCTTGGGGTCATCGGCAACCTCCTCCATCGCGTCGACTCCTTCTGCATCGGGGGTGCCATGGCGTTCACGCTCCTGGTGGCGCGCGGCGAGGATGTGGGGGGGTCCTTGGTCGAGAAGGACCGGGTCGACGAGGTCAGGGGCGTCCTGGCCGAGGCGGACGAGAAGGGTGTCGAGGTTCTCCTCCCCGACGATGTCGTCGCGGCCGACTCGATCGACGAAGGAGCCGCCCACGAGACCGTAGACCTCGCGGGCATCGGTGGCCGTTTGGGAGTGGACATCGGCCCCCGCTCCGCCGAGCGGTTCGCGGCTGAGATCAGCACGGCGAAGACCGTCCTGTGGAACGGCCCGATGGGCATCTTCGAGATCGAGGATTACGCGGCCGGGACGAAAGCCGTCGCCGAAGCGGTCGTCGAGGCGACCCGTAACGGCGCCTACTCGGTCGTCGGTGGGGGAGACTCAGCCGCGGCTCTCAAGCAACTCGGCATGGACGACCAAGTCTCACATCTATCGACCGGAGGAGGTGCCTCGCTCGAGTTCCTCGAAGGGATCGAGCTCCCGGGCATCGCCGCACTTACCGAAAGGAAGAACGGATGAGGAAGCCGTTGATCGCGGGTAACTGGAAGATGTACAAGACACACCTCGAGGCGATGCGACTGGTGCAGGGACTTGCCCACGAACTGGCGGAGCACGATTTCGATGCGGTCGAAGTGGTCGTATGCCCTCCGTTCACCTCGCTCAGGACGATCCAGACCCTGATCGACTCCGACCGCTACTCATTCGGGCTAGGTGCCCAGAACGTTCACGTCGAGAAGGAAGGTGCGTTCACCGGCGAGATCTCGGCTCCGATGTTGAAGGCCCTCGACGTCGACTACGTGATCCTCGGACACTCCGAGCGAAGAGAGCTGTTCGGCGAAACCGACGAAGGGGTCAACGCGAAGGTGAAGGTGTGCTGGGCCAACGACATGACGCCGATCGTGTGCTGCGGGGAGACCGAGGCCGAGCGCGAGACGGCGCAGACCGAAACGAAGGTCGAACGCCAGATCCGTGGTGCCTTCAAGAACGTCACTCCCGAGCTGGCACGCAAGACGGTCGTCGCCTATGAGCCGATCTGGGCCATCGGCTCCGGCAAGACAGCGACCCCGCAGGATGCGCAGACAACGATCGCTTTCATCCGGGGGGTCCTCGAAGACGAGTATGACACCGGGGTCGCCCAGGAGATGCGCATCCTCTACGGAGGAAGCGTCAAGTCCGGGAACGCCGCTTCGCTCATGTCGCAACCGGACATCGACGGCGGCCTGGTCGGCGGCGCGTCACTTGAAGCCGCCGAGCTCGCCGCGATCGTGAAGGCGGTCAAGTAGTGGCCCTCAAGAAGATCCTCTACGTGATCCTCGACGGCCTCGGGGATGATCCCCTCGGCGCGCTCGGCGGAAAGACCCCCCTCGAAGCAGCGAGAACCCCGCATCTGGACTCACTCGCCGCCAGGGGGAAGAACGGCTACGTGGTCACCGTCGGGGAGGGGATCGCTCCAGAATCCGACATCGCAGTCTTCTCGGTCTTCGGATATGACCCGCGCGAACACCACTCGGGCCGGGGACCGATCGAAGCGGTCGGTGCCGGCATCGAGATGAACGACGGTGACCTCGCCTACCGGGTGAACTTCGCCACCGTCGAGAAGGACGGCGACGGGTGGGTCATCCTCGATCGCAGGGTGGGGCGCTCGCTCACGTCAAACGAGGCCTACGACCTCGCGGGAGAGGTCCAGAAGAAGGTGACGATCGGTAAGGGGTCGTTCAAGTTCAAGGCAACCGTCGGACACCGCGGGGTCCTCGTCCTGAGGTCGGAGGAGGGTCCGCTGTCGGCCGAGGTGGAGAACTCAGATCCCGCGTACGGGCGCGAGGGAAGCCTCGGCGTCGCCAAAGAAACGTTCGACGATCACGCAGTCCGTGTCACTCCGGTCGCCGGACATGAGGACGACGATGCGGCTAAACGGGCCGCCGAGCTAACCAACGAATGGCTTGCCAAGGCTTTCGAGGTCCTGAGCGCGTCCGAGGTCAACAGAACGCGCGAGGCCAAGGGGCAGATGGCCGGCAACTTCGTCCTGACCCGCGACGGCGGCGATCACGTTCCCAAGCTCGAGTCCTTCAAGTCCAAGTTCGGTCCCGAGATGGGCTGTTTCGTCGAGATGCCCGTGGAGCTCGGCATCGCCCGACTGATGGGGATGGGAGTGGTGAAGGCCCCCACGGGGATCCCAGCGGAACAACAGTACGAGGAGTGGGCGGAGCTGACGCTCGAGTCGATCGACGACTACGACGGGCTCTACGTGCACATCAAGGGCCCGGACGTCCCGGCCCACGACGGAGACCACCAGGGGAAGATCAAGAGCATCGAGGCGATCGACCGGATCTACTTCGGTGGCGTTCTCAGCCAGCTCGACCTGTCGGACGTGATCGTGGCGGTCACGGCGGACCACTCGACCTCCTGCGCCCGGAAGGCTCACACCGATGGGCCGGTGCCCCTCCTGATCGCGGGTGGGAACGTCCCCTCAGATGGGGTCGACGTGTACAGCGAATCGGCATCGAGACACGGGTCCCTCGGGTACCTGAAGGGGACCGAGATCATGCCGAACCTGATCTCAGCGGCGAAAGGCTAAGAGAAGACGCTGGCTCCGGGGCTACTAGCGGAGTAGTATCGCTGTTCAGCCGTTCAAACCAGAAGTCGTTCAAAGTAGAGGTCTCGATGGCAGCCAGGCGAAAGAACACATTGGGCGAGGTCCTCGGGCCCCTCGAGAGCGAGATCATGGAAGTGGTCTGGGAGTCCGCAGAGGTCACTGTTCGGGATGTCCACAGGCAACTCAACAAGCGCAAGCCGACCGCCTATACGACGGTGATGACGACGCTCGGCCGCCTGGCGGACAAAGGGTTCCTAACGCGGAAAGAGGCCCAGCCCGCCCATATCTACAACGCGCGGATCTCCAGGGAGCAGTACGCTAAGTCCACGGTCAAGTCGGTGGTGGACTGGCTCGTCAGCCACTTCCCCGACCCGGCCGTTTCGTACTTCATAGACAGGGTCGAGAAAGAAGATCAGGATGTGATCGATCGTCTGCGGGATGCGATCGATCAGAGGAAGTCCGGGGGCGACGCGGCAGAGTAGCCGCCCAGCACTTGGGGGGAAGTACCTGATGACATTAGCTGCTCCCACGATCCTTACGTTGGAAACAGATTCGACCTGGATCCTGATCCTGGTCGTTTCCTTGGTAACGCTCCCCACAACCCTCTTTCTCCGTCGTTTGATCGGACGACCCGGCGGGATCGCGTCCGGTGTCCTGCTCTCCTTGCCCCTTCTGTTGCCGCTCGTCGTGGCGGTGGTCTTCCAGGGATCGTTGCTTCCCGAACTCGCCGTTCTCCGTCCTGCTCGAGAGGTCTTCGCGACCGGATCGAGCGAGCTCCTCCACCTCCTCTACTTCTTCGACGGCGGACGAGTCACTCCGTACGTCGCGTTCGGTAGCCAGGGACCGTGGATCATGCTCGTTGGGCTATCGGTTAGCTCGTTCATGCTTCTCCGGCGCGCTCTGGGGACATTTCTCGTCCACCGCTTGATCCGGCGCTGCGAGGTTCCGCAGGGAAGGGAC
>JAENWQ010000054.1 GCA_016649855.1 Actinomycetota bacterium
CGAGCTCGCGGTACTGAAGGAAGCTCGCGGGCGGGGAGTGGGAGGCAGACTGCACGACGCACTCCTCGAGGGACTGCCGAACGCGACCTCCGTGCTGTCAACCCAATGCGGTAATGAAGCGGCGCTCGCCCTCTACCGGAGACGCGGCTGGAAGACGATCTCGGACAACTTCAGGTTCCCGAACCGGCCCTATCCCTATGCCGTGATGGGGCTGGAACTCAAGCAGTAGCGGACTGGAAGGGGAGCCGCCTACCTCCCCGGATTGGCGGTTACGCTCGCTCTGTGAGCACGCCTCCCCAGCTCCGTCGCAGCCGCCTCCCGTTCATCCTCGCCCTCGCGTTCATCGCGATCGTGTCGCTTGCGGTGTTCCGCCTCACCGACGCCTTCGTCGTGCAGCTGAGGAACAACAGCCCCTTGTCGGACGAGTCCGCCGGGTGGGCCTACCGGCTTATCGCCATCATCTCGTTCGTTCAAGCGCTGTATGCGGGATGGGCGATCCTCCGGCCTGAGCGCGTCCAGCGGGCGATGACGGACGAGGCCAGCGTGGCGCAGATGCCGCGGCGCGCGATCGCGGCATCCGTTTCGAGAAACGCCGCCGCTATCGCCTCCCTCACGATCATCTATGGCCTCGCTGTGTTCCTCTTGACCGGGATGCGCGGGGGCTTCGTCCTCTTCCCCCTTCTTGCTCTGGCACAGACTGCTTGGTACTACCGCCAAGCTGGGGTCATCGCGCAGTGGCTCTCGTTCCAACCTGAGCCCGAGCCCGAGAGGCCCCTCCGGCCCCCGTGGTCGCGGGAGCCGGCCGACTACTGCCCCCCGCTCGCAAGGGGGCTCCGGCCGGAGAGCTCCTGACATGGGCGGGATCGGTGGGTTCGCGCGTACGGCGCCCGACAAGACCGCGATCATCGAGGGAGGGAGGGCAACCACCTTCGGAGACCTCGAAAGGCGTTCGGCTGCCATCGCGGGCATGCTCGCCAAGGGCGGGCTCCGAAAAGGTGACCGCATCGCGGTGTACTCGGGCAACCGGACCGAAGTCCTCGAGGTCACCATCGCGGCGCTTCGAGCCGGGATCGTGGCGGTTCCCGTCAACTCGCTCCTGACCCAACCGGAAGTCACGTATCTGCTGGAGGATTCGGGCGCCAAATGGCTCTTCACGGACCGACCGGTAGACGCACCGCCGAGTGTCGCACGAACGATGAGTTTCGGGGACGCGTTCGAACGAAACCTGCACGGCGCGAGCCCCGCCCCCATCGACGACTTCACCCTGGCCAAACCGATGCTCTACACCTCTGGAACCACCGGACAACCGAAGGGTGTCTGGGTCGCACCGCAGCGCCCCGAGGTTGCGGCTCGTATATCCGAGGACTTCCAACGGCTCTGGGGGATCACCGACGAGGACGTCCACATCGTGTGCTCGCCGCTCGCGCACTCGGCTCCCCTTCGCTACTCGACGCGCACGCTTGAGGCCGGCGGCACGGTTGTCGTTCAGAAGGGGTTCGACCCGGCCGAGACCCTGGCCGCGATCGAGATGTTCTCGGTCACTTCCACCTTCATGGTCCCAACCCATCTGGAACGCATCATCGATCTCGATCCGTCGACGATCAGGCGTCATGACCTCTCGACGATGCGCATGCTGGCTCACGCGGGCGCTCCGATCAGAACCGAGACCAAGGAACGGGTGATGGAGTTGTTCCCCGAGGACTCTGTGTGGGAGTTCTACAGCGCAACCGAGGGCGCGGCAACGCGCATCTCTCCCGACGAGTGGCGGCGGAAGCCGGGCAGTGTGGGACGGCCGCATGAAGGGATCGAGGTCATCATCCGTGACGAAGGTGGACGAGTGGTGGGCCCGGAGGAGACCGGTGAGATCTGGGTGCAGGACCGCGAGGCGCCTCCCTACGAGTACTGGGGCGATCCCGAGAAGACCGCGAGGGCGAGGTGGAACGGCGCCGTCACCTATGGCGACCTCGGCTACCTCGATCGCGACGGATACCTCTACGTCGTCGGACGCGCCCACGACACGATCATCTCCGGTGGTGTGAACGTCTACCCGCGTGAGGTGGAAGAGGTTCTCCTCACCCATCCTTCCGTGCAGGCGGTGGCGGTGTACGGTGCCGAACACCCCGAATGGGGCCAGGAGGTCCGGGCGATGGTCGTGAGGGCCGGCGAGCAACCGCTCGATCCGGAGCTACTACGCAAGTGGGCGCGCGAACGGCTCGCAGGGTTCAAGTGTCCGAGGCAGATCGTCGTGGTCGACGACCTGCCGCGCACCCCGACCGGCAAGATCCTGCGCCGAGACCCCAACCCAGCGGAAAGCTAGGGCATTAATCGTCTACGGTGAACGGTGATGAACCCAGAACACCTCGCAAGCAAGCTAGCCGCGGCGCTCGACCAGATCGTGCCCAAGACGTTCCACGTACGGCGCGCGGCGAGCTGAGGTTCATCCCACGAAAACGCGGGGAGCCTTGTATCAGCAAGTAACGAGCAAGCGCTGCTCCGTAGGTACCCGGAACAAGTCGAGAGGCCACCGCCGGATTATTGCGCCTGCAGATCCGATATTCGAATCGATCTGGGTGGCGAGGACTTTCTCAAGGTCGCCTTCAGAGCCAGATTGCATCAGAAATCCAACTAGTCGGCATTGACCGGCGAAAACGTTCGTGATGTAATTGGGCTTCAGTAGTCGACGGGGGGCCTTCATGGCCACACCATACTGGGATCCTTGATCATCCTTTTCTTCCTCTCTGGATTGGAAAAGTCGGTGATTCTGAAACATGGCTCCGCCCGATGGCAGCCAATCATTGTCTCGAAGCCTGCCTTCAGAAGAAGAGCCGCGTTGATAATTGGGTTTAGCATGGCAGCTGACTTCGGTGTCGCTATCGGTGCCGTGGCCAATCCTCAACCGTCTGTTGTCGGGATGGGAATCCTGATCGCGACGTACAGCTTTCTTGGATTGGGGCAAGAGGCCAATACCCCCTGTAGATGCTTCTGGAGGATCCTTGATACCTCCACAAGGCGGGGCCTGATGTTCAGAAATGGTCTCTTGCTGCTGTCTTGTCTCTTCGTCTTCATGTCCGGTACGTCGGTGATCAAGCCGATTCCGGCAGTGTGGGGATTGGGCATCGTTGCGGCCTTGGCGCTCGTAACCGAAGCCTTTGAGCGACTCCTTATTCGCCCCAGCAACGGTGGTTCGCACGTGATGACTGTTTCGCCGACGTCAGCAAGGCTCGAGGAGGGTTAGGAGGTCAGCGTGGCAAATGAAGCGCTGCAGTGGGCGGTGCTACTGTGTCTGGGATTCCTCGTTCTGGGTCTTTACCATCAGGTAGCACTGATGATGCCAGCACGAAGACGCGCGAGCGCAGCTTCAGGTCCCGCCCTAGGCGATCGTCTCCCGCGCGAGGTTACGGAACTCTTTTCTGATTCCTCGATCCATGGAGAGCCCTACACGGTGGCCTTCGTCACTGAAGCCTGCGTGGGGTGTCAGCGTCTGCTGTCCGAGCTGGAACGCAAGGGAGAGGGTTCTCTTGCTGGACGACTGGCTCTGATTGCACTCGATCCGGGACCGTTGTTTCGCGACGCTCTTCGGAAGCTTGATCTTCCGATCCTCGAAGACGATGGACATGTTTGGGCAAGTTGCGATGTGACGCAGACACCACTCATCCTCAAGGTTGATCCTTCTGGGAAGGTGATCGGGAAAGGGGTAACCCATCGTGTCGATGCGGTTGAGATCAGCGCGGCCTAGTCGACGGAGGGCGACCTCGACAGGAGCTCTCCTAAGAAGGATGTCCCTTCGTGCCGCCCCTCAGGGGACGAGACCACCCTCGATTCGTATGGACAACCCTCCCGACGGATGGCGCTCAGTTGCAGGTGAGCACCGCTATTCACTTGCCACAACTTTGATTCGGAGCTCGGCTGCCGTGGCTGACAGAGTTACGCGGAGGGAGATCCTTCGTCGCGGCGGCGAACTGGGCCTATTGGTGGGGTTACAGCTAACCGGACTGTTGTGGAAAGCGGGGCCGGCGGCTGCTGTGGATCCCTCATGCGGATGCAACTGTGACGACGCCAGCGGGGAACTCCCTGGACCCTGCGGTCCTTCCCCGCTGTGCAATAACAGTGCCGTGTGCAACAGCAATGGGAACTGTGCCCTAAGTGTCACCGGGGTCAGGCGGAGGATCAACGCGAGCACGAACTCTTGGCCGGGGACGTCATGTGGTTGCGATACCTGCACCAATTGTTGGACCGAGAACTGCTGCAGTCAGTTCAACCACGTCTATCGCTGCTGCGACTGCTGCACAAATGGCGCCGGGCAGCCCCGCTGCACTGGGTGTGACAAGCATCGTTGCATCTGTCGATCCATAGTGCTTAGCGCACCTTGCATCTGACATGGGACTCTTGAGCCTTGCAGCTTCGCTGTCGCTGGCCAGTATTGTTGGCTTGTACCAATACGACAGTGGGTGAGGTCATTCCTTGGGCCACGTGCTGGCTCCGTCATCGGGTTCAAGCTCAGTCCTTCCGCTTGTCAACCTGGTCTTGGGCTGCGCCGTTGGATCCCTCGTGTTAGCAGCAGGCGCCTTGCTCGGTAACGTTGCCGTGCGGGGCTTGTCAACCTTGCGAGAAGGCTTGCTGCTCGCGGGACTGGGTTTCGTGATTGCGACGCTGACTCGGAATCCCTGGATCGTCCCCGAGCGTAAGCGCCAGGTTGTTGGGGATTGGGCGGCCGAGGGCCTCGCGCAGGCTTCGTTGCGATGGGGAGTGGAGCTTGGAATGGGCGTGCGAACGTTCATCGTCACTCCTGCCTTTTACGGGCTTCTCGTGGTAGCGGTAGCTCAACCTGCCCCAATTGCCACCGTTACCATCCTCGTCTTTTATGGCGTGACAAGAGGATTGACGATCGTCTTCTTCTCGCTACGGATCGCATCGATCAGTGGGGATTCTGTGTTGGGGGCCGGGATGGGAGAGAAGCTTCGACATCCTGCCGCGGCCATGCTTCTCGTTGTCGTGTTGCTCCTTCTGCTTCCTGGTTCCACGTGAGAGGAGAGTGAGACCCATGGTTGTACAAGATACTCGTACCTTTTCGTTCATGACCACTGGACCGCGTATGAGGGCGGCAGTGCCTCCCAACTTTGACCAGCTTCCCTACCTCTCCTCGCCTCTACTAAATGGCCGTAGTGGTCGTTCCTTTGATTTCGTACCTACGGAGAAGGATGACGGTCCGGGAGAAGATTCCTTCTGGAAGGACAAGCTAGAAGACCGCGATGGACGGACGGTGGAAGTTTACGAACGACCAGACGACCCAATCTTGTGGTGGTTGAGATGGCTGCTACCTTCAGGCGCGATCTACACTCATCTGCGTGAGGAGGATGGATTCGGGTTCGTTCAGCCAACCGTCGCTGCCGTTTCCATTGTCTTGGCCGACAATGGGCTGCCATTCATTTTGGCCGATCCTCCCCTCAAGGTGGGCGCGTCTACCTCGCCAGGCAATCAAGAGTTGATCTCCTTTGTCTCGTCATCCTTGGGCGAAGGCTGGAGCATCACCTTTCAGAGGCCAAGCTTTGTGACTAAAGGTGACTTCGTGGAAATCCCACGTCGCGAGCCCGGTGACCCGGCGGTCTTCCGAGCGGGAGCAGATCTGGGTGTGGAGATTCAGGTCTTCTCCGGGCAGGACCCCGACGCGGGAAGGGAGATTGCTCGCCAAGCTGTCGAAACTCTCGATGAGGATCGCTGACCTACCGTCATCGTTGCATGATTTTGAAACCAAACGCTCGTCCACAAGCGTCCTATTAGTGAAGTCGTAGCAAGAAGGGACGTATGGCGAGGAGAGGGTGAAACGAGGTGGTGCGCACATGAGTCCCCGACGGCATGAGGACCTGCAGTGGGCTGAGGAATGGGGTCGTTTGGTGGGTGCGCTGAGTCTTTACTGTGGCGACGCCTATCTGGCCGAAGAACTGGCCCAAGAGGCGTTGGTTCGGTACCTGCGTAGTTGGAGGTCGATCCGCGATCCACAAGCACTTCCCGGTTGGCTGTTTCGCGTCGGCATCAATACCGCGAATTCTCGCTGGCGGAGGAAAAGTGCGGAGGAGAGAGCAAATAGCAGGTTCGTTTCATTGCACGGTCTTCCATCTTCGTATGAAGAGTCTCAAGACCAAGCGCTCCTCGTAAGGCAGGCTGTTGCTGCTTTGCCGCGAAAGTACAAGGAGGTGCTGGTGCTCCGGTATTTCTACGACTGGAGCGTTGCGCAGACCGCGGCTGAACTTGCCCTCCCAGAAGGCACGGTTAAGACGTTTACCCGACGCGCTCTGGAGAGGTTGCGCAAATCCGAATCCTGGCTCAACAAGGAGGTAGATCATGAGCGACGACCTTCGCAGCGTTCTTCATGAAGCTGCGGCACGTCCCTCGTCGAAGCTTGACCGGGAGTTCATCGAGCAACGGGCGGCAACTGGGCGCAGGCTGCGGTTTGGAAGCCTGGCGGCGGCCGCTGCGATCGTCTTACTCGGGACGGGCTTGGTCATTGATCGGATCGTCGGCCACATCGGACAGCAGAGATCCGGGATGGTCACCACGGCCCCCCCTTTGATGGCGCTCGAGACTCCTCAGATCGACAAGTTCGACCTTCCGATCGAGGTTCGTGATTTCCAGGAGGGAGCGGGCGAGCTGTGGGCGGTCGGCTATTCGCTCGACGCACAATCGGGCAGGATGCTGGGGATCGGCCCGTCCGATCCTTCGACTGCCGATGTCATTCACCTCGATGCCGCCATCGAGGATGTCGCGCTCACGAACGATAGCGTATGGGTATCGGAGGTCACCAAATCAGGCGGAGTTGCCCTGCTCCAGATCGACAAGCAGTCTCATGAGGTCCTTAGGCGCTTCGAAGCCGTCGGAGGACCGCTAGGAGCATCCGGATCGTACGTCTGGGGAATCAAGCAACCGCAGAGCGACCAAATCGCGTCGGAGTTGGCGCGAGTTGATGTGGCTACCGGTGATGTCGCGACCTTTGAGATGGACAGCCCCGTAATCGACTTCGCCGTCGATGGATCCACCCTTTGGGGCATGAGCCCCACGGCCGACGGAGCCGACATCGGCCCGGCATCGCTGCTGCGGATAGACGCGGTCACAGGTACGGTACTGGACCGCTATGAAGTCAACGCGGTTCCGTCCCATCCTCTGGTCGGCGTGGATGAAATCTGGTTGAGGGATAGCCGCGGCGTGATAGGGGTTGCGAAGGCCACGGGCGACGTGACCCGCCCGGATGTTCCTGGGTCTTTTGCACCCATAGCTGTGGACCCATCCGGACTTTGGCTGCTCGGCGGGGATGAGCTCGTGCACCTGGATTCTGCGTCCGGTCAGCTGGACAGACGACTCGCCGTTGATCTCCCGGTCGGCAGCACTCTCAAACCCACCGCCTGGTCAACCGATGCGGCCGTTTGGCTGGGACTTCTACCTCATGGCCTCGCACGAGTAGAGACGACATCTGGCTAGTTGCGATTCGTGTGTCCGGCCGCAAGCTTTAGTACGCAAACCAATCAGCTGCCTGCGACTCAACGCGTTGGCTGGGTTAGAGTTGGTCGTACAGCAACTCGAGAGCACCGATGGCTCGGTCTAGGAACCCCGTGGCCCGGGAGGGGTACCCTGCTCCCCCTCCCCAAAGTGGAGGTCACTTCAGATGAGATTCGAATGTGGTACGAGAGTGCCGACGGTGAACGGGTACTCGAGGCGCCCGTCGTCCACTGGTAGGTAGGGCAAGCTCTAGCGGCGGGCGGCCAGCTCGTCGCACTTGGTGCGGATCGCCTCCGCTGCTTCTTTGAGTTCGGCGAGCTCGTCGTCGTTGAGATCGAGCTCGATGATCTCGGTGACCCCGCCCTTACCCAGCTTCGCCGGGACCCCGAGGTAGACGTCCGAGACCCCGTACTGGCCGGTGGTCCAGGCGCAGGTCGGATGCACGTCGTTCGAGTCCGTAAGGATCGAGCGCACCATCGCCGTGACCGAGCTCGACGGAGCGTAGAAGGCGCTTCCCTTCTTCAGATAGCCCACGATCTCGGCACCGCCGTCGCGCGTCCTCTGGAACAGCTCTTCCAGCTCCGCTTCGTCGACGAGCTCCGGCAGCGGCTTCCCGTTCACGGTGGCGTGCCGGGGCAGCGCGACCATCTGGTCACCGTGGGACCCAAGCGTCATGGCCTCGACGGACGGAGGCGCGACGTCGAGCTTCTCCGAGATGAAGTAGCGCAGCCGTGAGGAGTCCAGCACCCCTGCCATCCCCATCACGCGCTCCTTCGGGAAGCCCGATACCAGTGCCGTCAGGAAGGTCATCTCGTCGAGGGGATTGGAGACCACGATGATCACCGCATCGGGAGAGTTCTTGGCGAGGGCCTCGGTGACGCCGCCCACGATCGCGGCATTCTTGTCGAGCAGGTCCATGCGGCTCATCCCCGACTGGCGAGGGAGGCCCGCTGTGATCACGCAGACGTCCGAGCCGGCGGTATCCGCGTAGTCGTTGGTGCCGGTCACGTGCGAGACGAAGCCCTCGACGGGGGCCGACTGATTGATGTCGAGAGCCAGCCCCTGCGGAAGTCCCTCAACGATGTCGATCATCACGACCTCATCGGTGAGGTCCTTCTCCGCGATCCGCCGCGCCGTGTTCGATCCGACGTTGCCCGCGCCGACAACGGTCACCTTGTTGCCCATCAGACCGCGTCCGCCTCCAACTTCTCGATGACTGCGTCCGCCACCTCCGAAGTACCCACTGCGGTGGGGTCATCACGGGTCGGCTTCATGTCGTAGGTCACCGACTTGCCCTCTGCGATCACGGCTGCGATCGCCTTCTCGAGACGGTCCCCGGCGCCGAACTCTTCGAGGTAGCGAAGCATCATGACCCCGGAGAGCATCATCGCCATCGGGTTGACCTTGTTCTGACCGGCGTACTTGGGAGCGGAGCCGTGGGTCGGTTCGAACACCGCGGCGTCGTCACCGATGTTGCCACCGGGGGCCACCCCGAGCCCTCCGATCAAGCCCGCCCCCAGGTCGGAGAGGATGTCTCCGTAGAGGTTGGGGAGTACGAGGACGTCGTAGAGCTCGGGCTTCTGTACGAGCTGCATGCACATGTTGTCGACGATGCGCTCTTCGAACTCAACGCCCGAGTCTCCGTATTCGTTCTCTGCGACCTCCTTGGCCGTCCTGAGGAAGAGACCGTCGGAGAACTTCATGATGTTTGCCTTGTGGACCGCCGTGACTTTCTTGCGTTCGTTATTGACGGCGTAGTCGAATGCTCCACGCACGATCCGCTTCGAAGCGGTGATCGAGATCGACTTGATGGAGATGCCGGAATCCTCACGGATGCGACGGGTTCCGAGATCTGCCATGAAGTCGATCAGCTTCGCCGCCTCGGGGCTACCTTGCTCGAACTCGATCCCTGCGTAGAGATCCTCGTGGTTCTCACGACAGATGATGAGGTCGATGCCCTCGTAGCGGGAGCGCACGCCCGGGTAAGACTTGCACGGGCGGAGGCACATGAAGAGGTCGAGTTCTTTCCTCAGCGCCACGTTCACCGACCGGAAGCCCGTACCGACCGGAGTAGTGATCGGCCCTTTGATGGCGACCTTGGTGTCCCTGATCGAATCGAGCACCTGGTCGGGAAGCGGAGTGCCGAACTTGTCCATGACATCGACGCCTGCTTCCTGCACGTCCCAGTCGAACTTCACCCCCGTCCCCTCGAGCACCCGGCGGGTAGCTTCGGCGATCTCCGGGCCGGTACCGTCGCCGGGGATGAGCGTGACGCGATGAGTCGTGGTCGTCATCTAAAGCTCCTTTTCTGGGACCGCCGATCTGTCCCGCGTCGGGGTCTCGATCGTAGGGTGTGCCCTGCGGGAAAGGCCCGCCCAGGCTACCTGATACGTTTGATAGGTAAGGAACCGGGAGGGTCCGTTCGGAACCGAAGCGGCACCAGAAGGAGGGATGAGGCGACCTGTGGCGACTGCCGGCAAGGGTCTCGAGGGCGTAGTAGCCGCCGAAACCGCAATCAGCGACATCGACGGCAAGCAGGGCATCCTCTCCTACGTCGGATACAGCATCCACGATCTCGCCGACAACGCCACGTTCGAGGAGGTCATCTACCTACTCCACCACCTCGAGCTCCCGACTGAATCGCAGCTGGCGCAGCTCAGGGACCAACTGTCGCAGGAGCGCGAGCCCAATGGCTTCGTCTCCGAGCTCCTCCCCACCCTCGCCGAGAACGCGGCTCCGATGTCGATGCTGCGCACCGCCGTATCGGCCTCGTCGGCGAAGGATCCGGACGCATGGGATGTTTCGGAGGAGGCCAACTACCGCAAGGCCATCCGCCTCTGCGCGGTGTTCCCCACGCTCGTGGCCTACTACCACCGGCTCCGCAGCGGCGAGAAGCTGATCCCACCCGACCCCACCTTGTCCCAGGCGGCCAACTTCCTCTACATGCTCAAGGGTGAGAAGGCCGACGATGACACCGCGCGCATCTTCGATATCTGCCTCGTGCTCCACGCCGACCACACGATGAACGCCTCCACCTTCGCCGCAAGGGTCTGCGCTGCGACGCTCTCCGACATCCACTCGGCGATGACGGCGGCGATCGCCGCGCTCAAGGGTCCGCTCCACGGCGGCGCCAACGAGGCCGTCATGAAGATGATCAAGGAGATCAAGACCCCCGACAAGGCCCGGGACTACATCGTGCAGAAGTTCGCCAACAAGGAAAAGGTCATGGGCTTCGGGCACCGCGTGTACAAGACCGAGGACCCACGGGCGACCCATCTACGCCGGATGGCGAAGGAGCTCGCCGAGAAGACCGGCGACCCGAACAATTGGGAGATCTCCCAAGAGATCGAGAAGACCGTGATGGACGAGAAGGGTATCTACCCGAACGTCGACTTCTACGCAGCCTCCGTCTACGGATATCTCCAGATCCCCACCGATCTGTTCACCACGATCTTCGCCTGCAGCCGCGTCGCAGGATGGACCGCGCACGTCAGGGAGCAGTACGCGGACAACCGTTTGATCCGCCCGGACCACCTTTACGTGGGCCCGGACCCCCGGGGCTGGGTTCCGCTGACCGACCGGGCCTAGCCACCCCGCCTGGAGCTATCCCCCGGCCAGCTTGACTGTGTTGCTGAGGAGCATCGCGATCGTCATCGGGCCAACCCCACCCGGGACCGGAGTGATCTGAGAACAGATCTCTTTGGCCGCCTCGAAGTCGACATCGCCCTTGAGGCCGTCTTCGGTTCGATTCATGCCCACATCGATCACGACCGCTCCCTTCTTGATCATCGGCGCGGTGATGGCGTGAGCGCGTCCGATGGCGGCGATGAGGATGTCCGCCCGGACCGTGTGTTCGGCGATGTCCCTGGTCCTGGTGTGACAGATCGTTACGGTTGCGTTGGCCCCGGGGGCCTTCTGCATGAGCATCGCCGCGATCGGCTTGCCGACGATGTTGGAGCGACCCACGACGACAACCTCGGCACCCGAGATCTCGACGCCTGAGCGGATCAGCATCTCCTGGATCCCTGCGGGGGTCGCAGGAGCCACGACCGGATCGCCCGCGAGGAGACGGCCGAGGTTCATCGGATGGAAACCATCCGCGTCCTTGAGCGGGTCGACCGCAACGAGCACCTTCTGCTCGTCGATGTGCTCGGGAAGGGGAAGTTGTACGAGGATGCCGTGGACACCATCGTTCGCGTTGAGATCTGCGATCAGCGCCAGTAGTTCATCCTCGGGAGTGGACGCCGGGAGGGGGTAATCCCAAACCTTGATGCCGACCTCGGCACAGGCTTTCTGTTTCGATGAAACGTAGATCGTAGAAGCGGGGTCCTCGCCCACCAGAACGGTGGCCAGGCCCGGGGTGATGCCGGCCCGGGCGAGACCAGCGGCGCGTTCCTTGACCTCAGAACGCACCTGCTGAGCCAGGGCCTTGCCGTCTATAACCGCTGCAGTCACTGGGCCCCCTGTCGATCTCCATGCGCCAACGTCCTAAGCCGTCCTGAAAGTAAATCCTAAGGTCAGTTACCCCCGGCCCCCCACCGTGATAGAGATTCCCTGCTGAAAGGGGGAACGACCGTGGGGGATAGTGCCCAGAGCACCGGCGGGTCCGGCCCGGGCCCTAAGATACTGGGCCCACTGAAGATCAGAGATTTCGCTCTTTTGTGGACGGGTCTCACGGTGTCATTGATCGGCGACGGGATGTTCTTCGTTGCCCTTCCCCTGCAGGTCTTCAAGCTGTCCGATTCCGCCTCCGTCTACACCCTGATCCTCCTGGCCTGGACGATCCCCCTCGTGCTCCTGTTGATACCGAGTGGAGTCCTGTCCGACCACTTCGATCGCCGCCACATGCTCATGCTCTCGAACCTCTTGCAGGGCATCGCCATCAGCGTGCTCGGGATCCTGTCGATGAGCGGGTCCATCGAGCTTTGGCACATCGCCATCGCGGTCGTCGTCTATGGAGGAGCCGAGGCGTTATTCGGTCCCGCTTTCGGAGCGATCGTGCCGGACATCGTGCCGCGCGACCAGCTGGTGGAAGCGAACGCGCTCGACAACTTCTCGCGGCCTTTCTCCCTGAGGGTTGCCGGACCGGCCATCGGCGGACTGGTGGTCGCGATCTTCGGATTGGGGCAGGCATTCCTGATCGATGCCGTCACCTTTGCGATCGCCAACGTCTTCTTGTTCCTGATGCAGCCCGCAAAGTGCATCGAGAAGAGGGAAAGGTCCTGCACCTCTCGGATGCCAGGGAGGGCTTCGCGTTCGTCAGAGCGCATCGCTGGCTATGGGGAGCTCTCCTGTCATCGGCCGTGGGGCTGCTGGTCTTCTACGGGCCGTGGCAGGCGCTCGTCCCCCATCTGATCAAATACAAGCTCGGCGGCAGCGAGACCGATTTCGGGATGGTTCTGGCGATCGGCGGAGTGGGGGCTCTCAGCGCGTCGATCTTCATCGGCCAGCGGAACCTGCCTCGTCGCTCACTCACGACGATGTACATCGTGATGGCGGCCGGCACCTTGATGCTCACCGGGTTCGGTCTGTCGAGCCGGCTGTGGCAGGTGGCGCTGGCAAGCTTCTTCCTCCAGGCTTTCTTCACCACTGGGATCATCGTGTGGAACACGACCATGCACCGAGAGGTGCCAGGAGCGATCCTGGGACGGGTCTCGAGCCTCGACTGGCTCGTGTCAACGAGCCTCATCCCGATCTCGCTGGCGGTAACCGGACCCTTGTCGGTCGCTCTCGGAGATGACACGACGCTCGTGGTCGCGGGGATCGTCGGGGCAGTCGCTATGGTGTCTTTCATGATGATCCCCGGAGTGCTCGATCCCGAGAAACGACTGTCCGCCGGGCACGAACCCCCCGCCCCCCCGCCCGCCCCGATCGCGAAGCACACCGGTCAGAGGGAGAAGCCCTGTCTCTTATACACATCTGACGCTGCCGAC
>JAENWQ010000152.1 GCA_016649855.1 Actinomycetota bacterium
CGAGGGGGTCCTGAAGACCGCCCTGCGCGAAACGCTCTGAACCCCCCTTTGAGGTGCCTACCCCGCGGTATACCGCGGGGTAGGCACCTCAAAGGTGTTTTGGGGTCGGTGGTCATTCTGTCCCTTCTGCTCCCGTCCTACGGGATGCCGTCGGGCGGGATCGGGATCGTCTTCGTGCCCACCGCCGCTCACGCAGTGTCGTGCGAGGCCTGCCTCCTCGTCGGTCCCGGCGGCAAAGTGCTGTTCGAGCGGGCGGCTGGGGAGCCTCTCCCCAACGCCAGCACCACCAAGATCGTCACCGCTCTGGTCGTCAGCGCGTTGCTGGGCCCGGATACGGAGGTCGTCGTGTCCGAGCACGCGGCGTCGGCCGGCGGGGGAGGCCTAGACCTGCAGCCCGGCGACACCTTCCGGACGCGCGACCTCCTGTACGCCGCGTTGATGACGTCCTCCAACGATTCCGCGGTTGCGCTCGCCGAAGCAGCCTCGGGGAGCGAGGCTGCCTTCGTGTCCGAGATGAACGCGCTGGCGGAGGAGCTCGGCGCCACGGGCTCGAACTTCGTGACCCCCCACGGGCTCGATCGCCCGGGACACGTCTCGACCGTCTCCGACCTCGCCTTGTTCGCGGCCGCCCTCCTCGACGATCCTCTGCTCGCGCGCATCGTGGCTACCGAGACCCACTTGATCCCGGGGCCGTCGGGCTCGATCCGGCTCGAGAACCGGAACCTCCTGCTCGGGAGCTACCCCGGCGCGATCGGCGTGAAGACCGGCTCGACCCGGGAGGCGGGCGAGGCGCTCGTCGCCGCCGCCGAACGAGGGGGCGCCCGATTGATAGCGGTCGTGCTCCGGTCCACGGATGCGGCTGCCGACGCGACCGAGCTCCTCGATCGCGGCTTCCGGATGCTGGCGCGATCTCCTCTGGCGAGAGCGGGGGAGCGCCTTGGCACACTTCATTTCCCCTCGGGCGGAGCGACCGGGGTCGTCGCAGGCAGGACCGCGACCGGTCTTGCCGGTCCCTCTGCGGTCGTCGCCCTGTTCGTCCTCCGGCCCGGGCTGACCGGTCCGATCGAGGCAGGGACCGTGGTGGGGCGGTTCGTGTTCAAGGCCGGAGGCGAGCGAATCTCCGTGGTTAAGGCTCTGAGCGCGGATACGGTTGACGCGGCAAGAACCACTTCCGGCGGCCGCCTCCTTGCAGGGCTGGTGCGCTCGGCGGCTGCCCTGTTGGGCCGAGACTGAAACCGAGAGATAGCAACAAAACAGGTCGGCTCGACGAACTGCCAAACAGAACAGGAGCGAGAACCCCAGTGACGGAAGTGGCAACCGCAGGAGGCGGCGCGTACGAGATCTTCATCGGACGTGAGCGTCTTGCCGAGCGCGTCGGGGCCCTCGGTGAGGAACTCGGCGAGAGGTTCGCGAACGCTCCCGAGCCTCCGATCCTGATCGCGGTCCTCAAGGGCTCGACGATGTTCCTCGCCGACCTGATCCGGGCGATGCCGGCCGATGTAGCGGTCGACTTCATGGCGATCTCGTCGTACTCCTCGAACGAGGCCACGCAGGTACGGATCGTGAAGGACCTCGAGCACGACATCACCGGTCGAGACGTTGTGATCGTCGAGGACATCGTTGACACGGGCCTGACGCTCACGTACCTGAAGCGCAGCCTCGTCGAGCGGGGGCCCCGGTCCCTCTGCACGGTCACGCTCCTGGACAAATCAGCGCGCCGGATCGTCCCCGTCGAGGTCGAGCACATCGGCTTCGACATCCCGGATGTCTTCGTCGTCGGTTACGGCATGGACTTCCAGGGCCGCTACCGGAACACTCCGGACCTGTATGCGGTGAAGGATCTGGCGAGGCTCGCCAACGATCCGCTCCTGCTCGTGCCGGGCCTGTTCGCCTCCGCGCACTAAGGTCCGGAGTGTGGTGCGGAAACGCGCATCTCTGTTAGGTTCCGGGGCATGGTCGAGGTAACGCTCGTCGGCGTACGTGTTGATCTGCCGTCCAACCAGCCGATAGTGCTGTTGAAGGAGGTCGGCGGGGACCGTTACCTGCCGATCTGGATCGGTGCCGTCGAAGCGACGGCGATCGCCTTCGCCCTTCAAGGCATCCAGACCCCCAGGCCGATGACCCACGACCTCTTGCGCGACATCCTCAAAGAGACCGGTGTGGAGGTCGAACGCATCCTCATCAACGATCTCGTCGAGCAGACCTTCTACGCGCTGATCCGGATGTCGAGCGCGGGGGAGGCCAAGGAGATCTCGTCCCGCCCCAGCGATGCCATCGCCCTCGCGGTCCGGACCGCGGTCCCGATCTTCGCCTCCGAAGAGGTCCTCGATCAGGCCGGCATCGAGCTGAAGGACGACGCGGAGACCGAGGTCGAGAAGTTCCGGGAGTTCCTCGACCAGATCACCCCCCAAGACTTCGAGTCCTAACCCACCCCTTCCCCCCCTCCAGGGTGAACCAAGTCTTGACCCGCGCGTGAGGGTTCGTTGACAAGCGCGCGCGGTTCTGTCACGCTATTCCACCCCCGTAGTTACGGGGCTGTAACTGTGGGAAACTTGTGCAAACCCAACAGGAGGCACCAGATGCAGGAGACCGGGTACCGGGGTCCGCAGACGTGCAAGATCGTCGGCATCACGTACCGGCAGCTCGATTACTGGACGCGCACCGGCCTTGTCATGCCCTCGGTACACGAGGCGAGCGGTTCGGGCGATCAGCGCCTCTATTCGTTCAACGATCTCCTCCAGCTGAAGGTCATCAAGCAGCTCACCGACGCCGGGGCCAGCCTCCAGAAGGTGCGCCAGGCGATCGACTACGTCCGCAACGAGCTCGATGCCAACTGGTCCAAGGCCACGATCGTGACCGATGGGGCCGGCGTTTATGCCTGCACCTCCGATGCCGAGGTCCTCGACATCCTCCGTAACGGCCAGGGGGTCCTGGGGGCCGTCGTCGCCGTCGATCAGATCAAGACGCAGCTTAATGGAACACTCCGCGAACTCCGGCCTAAGGACGCCGGCGTGGGGTACGTTCCAGATACCGAGGAGCCCAAAAGCGGAGCTCCGGGAGTAACTGCCAAGGAGGGCTGAACATCTCGCAGGGTGGCACCATGAACGTGACTCATCCGTCGCTTCCCCACGAGACGGTCAGCTTCGCCCATAACAGCGAGCGCCAGTTCGCCAAGCTGCTCGACTTCTATCAGATCGATTGGGAGTACGAGCCGTCCACGTTCGATATCGAGTGGAACAAGAACGGCACCCCGACGCAGCGCTTCAACCCGGATTTCTATCTCCCCACGTTCGATCTCTACATCGAGATCACGACGCTCAACCAGAAGCTCGTGACCAAGAAGAATCGCAAGGCGCGGCGGCTCATGGAGCTCTATCCCGACGTCAGCTGCAAGATCCTCTACCAGAAGGACTACCTGAACCTGCTGGTCAAATACGGCCTCGAGGAACCGTCTCAGGGGCCGTTGGTGGCCCCCGCCGCTGAGGGCGGCGACATCCAGGAAGAACGCACGTCGCTCTTCGGCCTCGCCGGCTGAGACCGTGACCGAAAAGAGAGAGACCCCCCTTCTCGACGCCCACCGGAAGCTGGGCGCGAAGCTCACCGAGTTCGGCGGCTGGGACATGCCCCTCCAGTACGAGGGGATCGTCGCGGAGCACAACGCGGTCAGGAACAACTGCGGGATCTTCGATGTCTCCCACCTCGGGAAGCTGCGGGTCACCGGCGCCTCGGGAGGTGCCTCGCTCCAGATGGCGGTCACCGCGGACGCCGAGGCTCTCGAGGTCGGCCGGGCGAAATACGCCCTGGTGCTCGCCGAGGACGGCGGCACGATCGACGACATCTTCGTCTACCGGATCGCTCCGGAGGAGTGGCTCGTCGTCCCCAATGCTTCCAACGTGTCGGCGGTCGCTGATGCGATCAGGGACCAGGGCTACGACCCGGTCGACGAGTGGAACCGCTACGCGATCCTGGCTGTGCAGGGTCCGGATTCGTTCGAAGTGTTCGAGCGCGTCTTCCCCGATGCCGGAGCGAGCGATCTGAAGCTGCACTCCTGGGGCGCGATCGACGTGTTCGGCGCCGAGGGCATCGTCGCCCGCACGGGCTATACCGGCGAACGGGGCTTCGAGCTCTACGCGCCCGCGGCGACCTCCAACGAAGCCTTTCAGCGCCTCCTCGACGCGGGCGCGACCCCGGTCGGTCTCGGAGCGAGGGACACGCTCCGGCTCGAGATGGGCTACGCGCTGTACGGGCACGAGCTGACGCTCGAGACCAACCCGGTCGAGGCCGGTCTGTCCTGGGCGGTCGCGTGGGACTCTTTCTTCCGGGGTCGGGAGGCGCTCCTCCGGGTCAAGGAGGAAGGGCCGGCCCGCAAGCTCTTCGGCGTTCGCTGCACCGACAAAGGGGTCCCGAGGCAGGGTTACCCGATCTTCCGGGGCGATGACGTCGTCGGCGAGGTCTGCTCGGGGAACTTCTCTCCGACGCTCGGTACCGGCATCGCCCTCGCGTACGGGGACGCGGCCGATATGCCCGCGCTCAGCGAGAAGGTCGCCGTAGAAGCTCGGGGTAGGCGGATCGAAGGCGATATCGTGAAGCCTCCGTTCATCAAGCAGTGACCGTCACCGAGGGGTAATCAGTGGACTTTCTGCCACATACCGACGCCGACGACCGCGCCATGCTCGAGGCGATCGGCATGAGCCATATCGCCGATCTCTTCGAACCGATCCCCGCCGAGGTCAGGCTGGGTGGTCCGCTCGACGTTCCACCGTCACTATCGGAACCGGAGCTGATCGAACATCTCGGCGCTCTCGCCGCGAAGAACCTGGGAGCGGGGCTGATCGGGTTCGCCGGTGGGGGCGCATACGACCACCACCTGCCCTCGGCGGTGAAGGCGCTCGCGTCGCGGGCCGAGTTCGCGACGTCCTACACGCCGTATCAGCCGGAACTCTCCCAGGGTGTGCTGCAGGCGGTGTTCGAGTTCCAGACCTCGGTTTGCGAGATCTACGGCATGGAGGTCGCCAACGCGTCGCTCTACGACGGAGCGAACGCTCTCACCGAAGCGGTCAATCTCACCGTGCGCGCGACCAAGCGGGAGAGAGCGCTCGTCGGAGCCACGGTGCATCCGCACTACGTCGAGGTTCTCCGCACCTACACCGCCGGCCTCGGCCTCGACATCGAGGTCGTTCCGTTCAGGGACGAAGGAACCGTCGACTGGTCCTCGGTCGATGCTTCCGAGGCCGCATGCATCGTCGTTCAATCGCCCAACTTCTTCGGACGGCTCGAAGATGTCCAGGTGGCCGGCGAGGTCGCGCACGCAGGTGGCGCACTGGCCGTCGCGGTGACGGATCCGACCGCTATGGGCGTGATCGCAGCACCCGGCGATCAGGGCGCGGACGTCGCGGTGGGGGAGGGCGCGTCGCTCGGTAACCCAACCGTCTACGGAGGCCCCTACTTGGGGCTGTTCGCCACCAAGCTGGACCTGGTCCGCCAGGTCCCCGGACGTATCGCCGGCGAGACGATCGATGCCGACGGCGAGCGCGCGTACGTGCTCACGCTTCAAGCGCGCGAACAACACATCAGACGCTCGAAGGCAACCTCGAACGTATGCACCAACCAGACCCTGATGGCGATCGCGGCGACGATCCACCTCGCGTGGCTCGGACCGGCCGGCCTCCAGCGGTTGGGCGAGCTGTGCGTGCGGCGGACCGCGTTCGCGGCTTCTTTACTGGGCGACATCCCCGGGTGCCGGATCCGCTTCGAGGGACCGAAGTTCAAGGAGCTCGTGCTCGAGACGCCGGTACCGGGGGCAGAACTGGCCGGTGCCCTCGCCAAGCACGGTTTCCTTGCGGGACCAGCGCTCGGCCGCTGGTTCCCCGACCTCGACAACTGCCTGTTGATCGCCGTCACGGAGAAACGTACCGAGGACGACATCAGGGGCCTCGCCGAGGCGATCGAGAAAGAGATGGCCGGAAGGTGATGAGCGAGTCATGAGCACCCTGGAGCGTTCCGCCGGGACGCGCGTGCCGGCCGGCGAAGTGTTCCCCCTGATCTTCGAACGGTCCCGCCCCGGTCGCCGGGCCTGGTCGCTGCCCGAGGTCGGGGTGGATGCTCCCGTTCTCGAGGACCTGATCCCGGCGAAGCAGCGCCGTGCAACACCGCCACGGCTGCCCGAGGTCTCCGAACTCGACCTCGTACGTCACTACACGCGTCTGTCGCAACGGAATTGGGCGATCGATGTCGGCGCGTACCCACTCGGATCCTGCACGATGAAGTACAACCCCAAGGTCGCCGAGGACGCGGCCGCGATGCCCGGCTTCTCGATGCTTCACCCGATGGTCGACGACGATCTCGCCCAGGGTGCTCTCGAGCTCCTCGGCATCCTCGAGAAAGCGCTGTGTAACGCAACCGGGATGGCGCGGCTCACGCTGCAACCGGCGGCGGGCGCCCAGGGCGAACTGACCGGGCTATTGATCATGCGCGCCCACCACCAGAAGCAGGGGAGCGAGAGGCGGCGGGTGATCGTCCCCGACTCCGCTCACGGCACCAACCCTGCAAGCGTTTCGCTCGCTGGATGGAAGGCCGAGGAGGTGCGTTCGGACGACCGCGGCCTGGTCGATCTCGAGGCTCTCGAGAAGGCGCTCGACGACGACGTTGCCGGCATCATGCTGACGAACCCGAATACCCTTGGA
>JAENWQ010000210.1 GCA_016649855.1 Actinomycetota bacterium
GCGGCCCTCGAAAGCGGAACGATCGGAGGGGCGGCTCTCGACGTCACGGACCCCGAGCCGTTGCCCGACGGTCATCCGTTGTTCGATCTCGAGAACGCGATCATCACCCCGCACATCGCTAACACCTGGGAGATGGCTCTACCGGAGCTCGCCGGGCTCGTCGAGCGCAACGTGGCGGCGTTCGCGCGCGGGGAACCGCTCGAGGGCCTCGTCGATCCCGCGCTCGGTTATTGACCGGGCGAGGCAAGATGAGGGGATGAAACGGAGGGCATCTCACCCGGCTGCGGCACTCTTGTTGGCTGCCGCGCTCTTGTCCGCCGCCTGCGATGCGAACGTGAACGTCTCTGTGGAAGGGTCACCTACTCCGAGCGCGAGTCGAGAAGCAACCCCGTCGGACGGGACTTCATCCGAGAGGGATGCGACGGAGGCCCCCCTAAAGGTGTTCAACAACGCCTTCGACCGCAGTCACAGGCGGGTCGCCCGGGCGATCCGCGATCTCAAGACCGCCGGGATGTGGAAGAAACTGATCTCGGAGCGGCTCTACGTGCTCGAGATCCAGTCCCGCGAGGGGGTCGCCAGGGTGCCGGACGACAAGCACCTCGCCGATGCCACCCTCCAGGGCTACATCGACGACGAAGGCTCCGGCGGGCGCTGCTACATCCTCTTCTACCCGGTGGCCATCGAGCGGGACCTCGCGGTCCAGCAGAAGGGGTTCGAGCTCGGGTTCTGGGATCAGCCGCCGTCGCTCCGCCAGTTCTGGGCGGGGGTCCTCGGGCACGAGCTGGGTCACTGCCTCGACTGGGACGGGGGAGAGACCGTCGCCGAGAAGTGGGAGGCCCGGACCCTAGAGGCCCTGCGGGCCGCCGGCATCCCCTGATACCCGAGGCTCGCCTAAGTCACGCTCGCGCCCATGCGGGAGGCGCCGTGCCCTTGGTGCCGGTCATCACGTCGAGGGCCCCGAGCCCGTGTGCCGCGGTCAGCACGGACAGCGCGCCGCGCCGCGAGATCGCCCGGATGGCGTCCCGACCGCGTCCTGCTGCCGAAGCATCTCTCTCTTCCCGCCGGAGTCCGTCGAAGAGGTCTGAGGCACCGAGCGTCTGGAGCACATCTTGTTGCGGGACCGGACCCTCGACGTACATCCCCGCCCGGGACAGCGCCGCGGCGACCACATCCCAGTTCGCGTGAGCGGTGATGTCCTTGTTCCCCGGGGTCTCGAGTAAGGCGGCGTCGGCCCCCCGCTCCGAATAGCAGAGGAGCGTCCCGCCGGGCCGCTGGAGGAGGGCCGGCGTCGTGTCGCCGTAGTCGATGAGATGCACGGCCCCCCGACCGATCGCTCTCGCCGCGCTCGCGACGAGGTTTTCGACGGCGAGGGGGACCTCGGCTCGGAAGCCCGGCGGCGGCTCGATACCGAACCGTTTCGCAAGCTCGAGGACCTCGGGGCGCGGGGCCACGGTGACCTCGACGAGGGCTCCGCCTTTGGTCGCGACCCCGACCTCGACGGGGTCACTGGAGGTACCTTCGATGAGCGCGACCGGGACGTTGTCGAGGATCTCGTTGGCGAACACGGCACCGGCTTCCACCGGCTCGACCGCGTCGATGTCGTCGACCCAGCGGTACGGGTCCCCGTCCAATCGCTCGCGTTGACGCGCCTCGAGGGCGGGTAATGGCTCGACCAGGATGTACTTCAGCGCAGCGCGGAAGGCTCCGCCGGCCGCGGCAACGACCGACGAGGCGAAGCCTCCCTCACCCGGTCCTATCTCGACGATCGCGAAGCGGTCGGGCCGGCCGGCCGCGACCCAGGTGTCCTCGAACGAGCGCGCCCACAGTCGCCCGAAGCCCGGATCGAGTTCGGGTGACGTCACGTAGTCACCGCGGCGACCGCTTCGCTCCGGCCCCCTCGCGTAGTAGCCGAAGTCCGGGTGGTAGAGGCACAGCTCCATGTAGCGGTCGAAGGGGAGTGGACCACGAGCGCTGATCTCCGCAAGCAGGATCTCGTGGAGCTCGGTCACTGGTGCATCTAGCGCTGCTTCGGAGCTGCCTTGGGAACGGCATCCTTCTGCGCTTTGAGGGCGTCGTGCCGCATCCGCTCGTACCAGGCCTTCTTGTCGTCGTAGGTATGGACGCTCTCGAGCGCAGCCTCGGCGATCCGGATGACGTCGGCGTGCCGGGCATCGCTGGAATAGAGGGCGATCAACCGGTCGTACGGGCCGGTCGAGTCGAACCCACCCGAGACGGTTCCTTCGTACAGCTCGATCGCGTCGTCGGGACGCCCGACCTGCTCCATGTTCTGTCCCCTGAGGAACGCCTTCACCATCTCGACGCTGTCGCTCATGACTCAATCTCACCACAACCGGCAGGACCTCGCTCCCCGCTGCTTCTCGGGCCTATCGCTTAGAATGGGATTCAAGACAACTTAGGAGGCTGAGCCGATGGCTCTTGGATATGAAGGCGATCTCTACATCCTGGCGTTCGACCACCGGGGTTCGTTCCAGAAGAAGATGTTCGGGATCCAGGGCGACCCGACCCCCGAGGAGACCAACACGATCATCGACGCCAAGCGTCTGATCTTCGAAGGTTTCCTCAAGGCCCTCGACGAGGGTGCCCCAAAGGACGCCGCCGGCATGCTCGTGGATGAGCAGTTCGGCGCCGACGTTGCGCGTGAAGCGATTTCGAAGGGATTGCTGCTGGCGATGCCGGTTGAGAAGTCGGGACAGAACGACTTCGACTTCCAGTACGGCGACGACTTTGGCAAGCACATCGAGGAACTCAATCCTGCGTTCAGCAAGGTGCTCGTCAGGTATAACCCCGACGGCGACCAGGAGATGAACAAGCGGCAGTCCGCTCGCCTCAAGGAGCTGGGGGGGTGGCTCCACGACAACGACCGTAAGTTCCTCTTCGAGCTCCTGGTTCCCGCCGAACCCGAGCAGCTCGAGTCGGTCGGAGGCGATGCGGATCGTTACGACAAGGAGCTTCGTGCGGACCTCATGCTTCGGACGATCGAGGAGCTTCAGGCGGCGGGGATCGAGCCCGACATCTGGAAGATCGAGGGCCTCGACAAGCGCGAGGACTGCGAGCGGATCTCCGCAGCTACCCGCAAGGACGGGCGCGACAAGGTCGTGTGTGTCGTCCTCGGCCGCGGGGCGAACGACGATGCAGTCGATCACTGGCTGCGGATGGGCTCGGGGGTTCCCGGCTACGTCGGCTTCGCGATCGGCCGGTCGATCTGGTGGGACTCCCTCAAAGGGTTCCTCGACGGTGGGATCTCGCGTGAGGATGCCGCGGCACAGATCTCCAAGAACTACCGCCGCTTCATCGACGTCTACAAAGCCGGCTGACCGGACTCGATGGCTACCGCTACTGCAGACGGCACCAAGGACGGATTCGCGCTCGCGAAGGAGGCGAGCGCGAATGGTCCCCTCGCGCTGGTTGTCGATGGGAAGCAGAAAGACCTCGCGTTCGTGCCTCAGGCCGGAGCCGAGGCGCAGATCGTCACCACCACCGACGACCTCGGACGCGAGATCATGCGGCACTCGACCGCGCACATCCTCGCCCAGGCGGTGCTAAGGCTGTACCCGGGGGCCAAGTACTCGATCGGTCCACCGATCGAGGACGGTTTCTATTACGACTTCGATGTCGAGAAACCGTTCACACCTGAAGACCTCGAGATGATCGAGGCCGAGATGCGCAAGATCCTGAAGGAGAACCAGCGCTTCGAGCGCGTGGTGGTGGGTCGCGATGAGGCGCTTGAGTTCTTCGCCGATCAGCCGTACAAGGTCGAGATCATCGAAGGAGTCGACGCCGCGGCGGATGGGACCGAGATCACGTTCTACCGGAACGTCGGCCCCGAGGGCGAGGTCGCGTTCACCGATCTTTGCCGTGGTCCTCACGTTCCGGGCACCTCGAGGTTGAAGGCGTTCAAGCTGCTCCGCAGCGCCGGCGCGTACTGGCGCGGCGACGAGACCAAGCCGATGTTGCAGCGCATCTACGGAACCGCGTGGGAGTCGAAGGACGCTCTCGAGGCGTACCTCCATCGTTTGGAGGAAGCCGAGAAGCGCGATCATCGGAAGCTCGGTCGGGAGCTGGAGCTCTATTCGTGGTCGGAGGAAGTCGGCCCCGGTCTCGCGCTGTGGCATCCGAACGGCAGCATCGTGAGGAAGACCCTCGAGGATCTGTCGCGGCAGATGCACATCGACCGCGGTTACGAGGGCGTCTACACCCCGCACCTCGGGAAGGCGACCTTGTGGGAGACCAGC
>JAENWQ010000270.1 GCA_016649855.1 Actinomycetota bacterium
AGGTAGCCGTACCGGAAGGTGCGGCTGGATCACCTCCTTTCTAAGGAGCAACTAAAAGTGCTTCTTTAGTTGAAGCCACTGATTACACATGCCGGCAACGGCACGACAGGCACACTGTTCAGCTCTGAAGGAACGAGCTGTTTGGAAGGCCCCTCCGGGGGCCTTCTTGCTGTCCGGTTTCGTGTCACACACCCTCTCTAGGCTGGACGGATGGATCCAAGCGTTCTCGTGAGTGTCCTCCAAGCCGAGGCCAGAGCCAGCCCTGCTTCTGTCCTAGCGCACTATCTGGCCGGGGCGACGAGAGACGCTTCCTTCTCAACGGCGCACAACACCACCCGTTTCCACCAGAAGGGGAAGGGATGGTTGACTGTGCTCGAGACCGCATTGGCGGCCCTCGGACAGCGCTCGTGGATGTATGAGGAGGGTCGTCGAGGCGTGTTCGTTCTGGAAACGTGCTGGAGGCCGGATCCTGTTCCGCCTCGAACCCCCGAGGAACGCGCCGCCTTCTGCCGGGGATACTTCGACGCAGACGGAGGCATGCCGCAGTCACTTGCCGATCGTCTCTACTTTCAATTCGTGCAGAAGAATCGCCAAGACTTGCAGTCCTTGCGAGGTCAGTTGGCGGCTCTTGATATCGAGTGTGGCCGACTGCACGTTCCCAGCAAGAGGGTCGATCCTGACTATTGGCGCGTGTTCGTGCGGGCGAGATCGTTCGAAGACTTCATGTTGGTGGTCGGTTCATGGCACCCGCGTAAGTGGGCGTTGATATCAGCGCGTTTAGGTCGTGGTCAGGATGACGCCGGTGAGAGTCCAGAGGGCGACGAGTCCCAAGGCAACGATCGGGACGATCAGTGAACGCGGCATCAGGCGGGCGACGATCCATCCGGCGATCGCAACCAGGACGATCTTGCCCGGGAGGCCGATCACTCCGATCACCGGGTTACCTTCGATCGCGAGTCCGCGACGAAGCACATACCAGGTGAGCAGGGCGTCGAGGACGTTCAGGACGTTGAGCACCAGGAAGACGAGGAGAGCCTCCCCCTCCAAGGGTTGCGAGAGCGCGACCCGGTCGCGCGTGGAAAAGGGGATGGGAGCCTCCCAAGCATCCATCGGGAGAGGATAACCAGTTCGAGGAACTACGCGGGGGTTCCCAGGTACGCCTCGCGGATCTCGGAGTGATCGAGGATGTCCCCGCCGGAGCCTTCGTAGACAAGGGTGCCCATTTGCATGACGAGAGCACGGTCGGCGATGGCAATGGCGCCGGCGTTCTGTTCGACCATGAGCACCGTGGTGCCGTCGGTGTTGATCTGTTTGACGACCTCGAAGACGGTCTTGATGAGCTTCGGCGACAGCCCGAGGGAGGACTCGTCGATGAACAGGATCCGGGGCCGTGCCATGAGTCCCCGGGCGATGGCGAGCATCTGTTGCTCACCCCCCGAGAGCGTTCCGGCGAGCTGGGTCCACCGCTCCCGGAGACGTGGAAAGTACTCGACCGCTACTTCGGTGATCTCTTTGGTGCGTGCGCGGTCACGCCGGTGCGGCCAGGCCCCCATGCGGAGGTTCTGGGCGACGGTGAACTCGGGAAAGACGTGACGCCCCTCGGGCACGAGCACCAGCCCCTTGGAGACCAGCTTCCGCGGGTCCCAACCGGTGACGTCGGTGCCGTCGAAGGTGATGCGGCCGCTCCACGGCTTGAGCAATCCCGTGAGACAGAGGACGGTGGTCGTCTTCCCGGCGCCGTTAAGGCCGAGCAGCACCGCCGTCTCGCCCTCCTCGATCCCGAAGGAGAGACCCTGGAGGACCGGGAGCGATCCGTAGCCGGCCGAGAGCTCGTCGATCTCAAGGAGTGGCATCTTCGGGCTCCTTGTCCTCTTCAGTCCCGTCGATCTCCCCGCCGAGATACGCGACGACGACCTCGGGGTGTGATGCCACGTCGGCAGGCTTTCCGTGCGTGAGGATCTGTCCGAAGTTCAGGCAGTAGACATAGTCGCAGACCGACGTCACGAGGGGAACATGGTGCTCGATCATCAGTACCGTGAGGTCGAGCGTCTGTCGCAGCTTCAGGAGCTGCTCACCGAACGCATGAGCTTCGTCGGGTCCCATCCCGGAAGACGGCTCGTCGAGGAGGATCACATCCGGGTCGGTCGCGAGGACCGAACCGATCTCGATCAGCTTGAGCGTCCCGTAAGGGAGACCGGAGAGGCTG
>JAENWQ010000088.1 GCA_016649855.1 Actinomycetota bacterium
CGACATATTTGGGGGCGGCTCCCCCGACCTCTTCAAGCGTGCCGACGATCTCGACGGATCCGTGGAGCAGGTTCAGCCGTGTCCGCTTGAGCCCGGCGAGCTCGCCCCACCGGCACCCTAGATAGGCGGCGGAGCGCGGCTCGGTGGAACTCGCAAACGCGGGTTTCCGCAGTTCAGAGGCACTTCCCGCGTAGTCTCACTTGGTCTCCCTTGATCCCTCTTCGGCTCTCGTTTGTTGGATATCCGATGGATTCTCAGGAGCCCTGACCCCTGCACCACAGGTGCAGCTCGGATCGACCGGCGGCCACTCCGGAGAGCGCGAAATCATCTCTTTCCAAGGCTTACTAGTTCCGCGTTTTCGTCGCATCCGGCCGGTATATCTAGGGGGTGGATGAAGCTCGTTCTATCTCGACTCAGGGGACCCCGGCCCCTCCGTCCTCCCCGACCGGGCCGCCTGAACGCCTCAGGGTTCTCGCCTACGTGGTCGCCGAGAGAGCCCCGCTTTACCGAGCCATCATGGAGGTCTTCGCTGAAGCCAAGCTTCAGTACGTCCTGAGGCTGCGCCCCGAGGAGGTGCTCGAGCGCGCGACACGCCGGCACGGTTCCGCTTTCGATCTCGACGAAGCCCCAGAGGACGCCCTCGACCAGCTCGTGTCCTGGGGCAACCTCAAGCGCACGCAGGACACCGCTAGAGCCCGATCCCTGGCGGAATTCGCCCGACGCCGGTCGCTCTATCAACTAACGCCGGAAGGAGAAGCCGCCCAGCTCGCCGTGGAGCAGGTGGAACGCTCGCTGGGCACCACCGGCAGTCTGCAAGACTTTATGTTGCCCGCGATCCTCGACGAGTTGCGCTCTCTCGGGTCGGAACTCAACCGCGCCGAGCCCGACGGGGGGGTCCTGCTCGCGTCCTTGACGAATCTCTTCGGCCAGTTCGCATCGCTCGCCAACAACGCGTCGATCTTCATGGGTTCCCTCACGGACACGATCGAAGCCGGAGATGTCGAGGAGGGCTCTTTCCTCGTTTACAAGCAGGCAGTGCTGGCGTATCTCGATCGTTTCTTGTCCCAACTCGAGCGACTGGCTCCGGAGATCCGCACCGCCGTTGGGGAACTGGAAGCCTCGGGCATCGAACGGCTCGTTCACCTCGCCGCGTCCGCGGACGAGGCTCCAACCCCCGATGGCGTCGCAGATCGTTCGCCCGAACTGCTGGGGCGGTGGGAGGGCCTCAGGGGTTGGTTCGTGGGGGACCCTGGACAGTGGCCCACCCTCGAATCGCTCCAAGCGGCGGCGCGAGACGCGATCATCCGACTGCTCGCGATCCTCCAGCGATTGAACGACAAGCACTACCGGCGCATCGACCGCGCCGCCGACTTCATCCAACTGGCGCGCTGGTTCGAACGTTCGACCGAATCAGATGCCCATCGCCTGTGGAGGACCGCGTTCGGGTTGACGAGCGCCCGGCACATGTCGGTCGGCTCAGCCGACGAAGGTGCGGCGATAGGCCTCAGCTGGTGGGACGCCCCGCCGTGCGAGATAGCTCCCCTCCTGCGCACCACGGGCCGAGGTGAGCGGACAGGGCGTGCTGCGGCGATAGAGGATCACTCTGATGTCAAACGCGAGCTGGCCGGACGCCTCGCGCAGGACCGCATGAAGCGGACTAGGGCTCTGGCCAGCTTCGCGGACCGCGGCGCGGTGCGCCTGTCCCAGCTCAGGGAGCTCGACGAGGATCGTTTCGATGTTCTCCTCGAGTTCATGGGCCGCACGCTCGGACGCTCGGCCACGCGGGGAGGTCCGGTCACCTCGCTCGACGGATCGTTCCGGGTGACGATCGCCGTCGCGCCAGACGCTCCCCGGACCAGCATCCGGACTCCGCGCGGTCGCTTGACCGGTCCCGACCTCGTATTCGAGGTGGAGGAGGTGCCGCGTCGATGAGTGAAGCAAGGCCCTCACTTGCAGCTCATCTCGAGGTCACCGCGGCGGCGGAACGGAGGCGAGCGGCGCGACTTCTACTACGCCATCCATTCATCACTCCCGAAAAACCCGACGCCGACGGGTTCGCCTTGGTGCGCAGACATGCCGAGGCGCTGATCTCCTTCTTCGCTACTCAGCTCGGCTGCCGGCTCTTCGTCGAGCCCGATTTAGCTCGACTCCACAAGACCAGCCCGTTCGGCTTCGGTTCTGTTCGACCTCTCTCCACCCGCTCCGGCCAACCGTTCGACGCCCGCCGCTACTCACTCCTCTGTCTGGTTCTGGCTACGCTGGAGCGGATCCAGTCGCAGATATCGCTCAGCCAGCTAGCCACGGGTGTTCAGCTCCTGACGGCGTCCGACGACGGGTTGACGGCGTTCGATCCCGATCGGTACTCGGAGCGTAGAGCCTTCGTGCACGCGGTGCAGGCCGTTGCCGACCTGGGCGCGTTAGCGCTGTGCGATGGAGACGAGGAAGGCTTCGCCCGCGGCGGCGGCGATGCCCTTTACGACGTGCACCCGCGCCTCATAGCCCAGCTTCTTGCTGCCTCGGCGAGACCGTCCACGGCGGACGATCCCGGATCACTGGTCCCCGATCCCTACCCGGACACGGACGAGGGCCGCGCGCGGAGGGCGCGCCACTCTCTGATGCGTCGTCTGGTCGAAGAACCCGTCGTTTATCTGGAGGATCTGACCGAGCGTGAGCTCGCCTACCTCCGCGTTCAGCGGCACACGATGATCCGCAACCTCGAGGAGTGGTTCGGTTTCGAGGTCGAGGTGCGGGCGGAGGGACTCGCGTGCATCGATCCCGGCGACCGTGTCACAGATCTCCGTTTCCCCTCACACGGGACCGTGGCCCACGCCGCGTTGCTCCTGTCTGAGCATCTCACCGAGCGCGTTCGGGCTCATCCGGGCGACGGCCTGGTGACGCGGGCAGAGGTCGCGAGGATCATCGAACGGCTCGCCGCCGAACATCGCAAGCACTGGCGCGCCGACGTGACCCAGGACGGCGGTCCCGAGCGACTGGCCGATGAGGCGACCGAGTATCTCAGCGCGTTCTCGCTCGTCCGCACCAACGGGTTAGGGATAACCGCCAGGCCGGCGCTCGGCCGTTTCAGAGCTATACCGGCCAGAGACGGAAGGGAGGAAGCCGATGGATCCTGAGTCACCCGGTACTCACACCGGCACCAACGGGACGCGCGCAGTCGAACTTCCTTCCCCGAACCGCGAGAGATTCATCCCGCTGCGAGGCGGGATCCTCAACCTATGGCAGTACGACGACCACGAGTTCTGGTTCCACTCCGGGCGTCTCCTCCTACGCGGCGAGAACGGCATGGGCAAATCGAAAGCCCTAGAGCTCCTCCTTCCGTTCCTGCTCGATGCCGACACGTCGCCTCACCGGCTCGACCCCTTCGGAGATGGCCACAAGAGCATGCGCTGGAACCTCCTGGAGGATGGGCTCCATCAATCGCGTCTCGGCTACGCGTGGCTCGAGTTCGGGCGTACCGACGAGTCCGGCATCGATCGCTTCGTGACGATCGGCGCAGGGCTGCGCGCAACTCAGTCGACCGCGGGGGCCGACTCCTGGTACTTCGTCGCTCACGGCCGGCGTGGCCTGGAGTTCGACCTTGTCGAGGATGGTGTGCCTCACAACAAGGCTCATCTGAGCGAAGTGCTCGAGGGCATCGGGGTCGTCAACGAAACCGGCCGGGACCACCGGCGGTCCGTCGATACAACACTGTTCGGGTTCGGCGACGATAGGTACTCGGCTCTCGTCGAGCTGCTCCTGCAGCTCCGACGGCCACAACTCTCGGCCAAGCTCGATCTCAACTCGTTGTCGGGTCTACTGACAGCAAGCCTTCCCCCTCTGGACGACCGTATCGTCACGCAGCTCGCGGACGCGTTCGAGCGCCTCGAGCACGATGCGGATGAGCTCGCCGGCCTCAGGCGCTCTGTCGAGAGCCTCGAAGTGTTCGTGGCCGAGTACCGAAGGTACGCACAGGTTGTGTCACGCAGGGTAGCGCGCGCCGTGCGGCAGGCGACCACCAAGCTCGACGACGTCACGCGCACGGTCCGCGAAGCCGAACGGACGGTCGAGCATACAGAGGCAAGGTTGGCCGAGCTCGAGACAGAAAAGGACGAGAGCGAGAGCGCCGCAGCGGCCGCCAAGGCCGCGATCGAGGTCATCGACGACTCACAGGCGATGCACGACGCGAATCGCCTGAGAACCGCACAGGATGACGTCCGGGTCGCACGAGCGGATGCCGGGCGAGCGGCCGCCGAACACCAGCAGTCGCGTACCGCGGTCGAGCGCAAGCAGAAGGAGCTTCGCGCGGCAGAGGAAAGGACCGCAACCGCGCACGCTCGAATGGAGGCGGCTGCAGCCGAATGCCGCGAACTCGCCGGCTCGGCAGGGCTCGAGATCCGCCACGCCGCCCACGAGAGCGGTTTGTTGACCGAGCCCGAGACCGCGCTGGCAGGGGCGGAGATAGTTGTGACCGAACAGCGCAGGGCCGTCGATCGCCTCCAAGATCTACAAGCTGCCACCGACTCCGCCGCGGCACGCGTGGCCGAGCAGGAGCGAGTCCGGGCCGGGATCAAGACCAAGCTCGATGACGCGCTCGAGCAGGCCGGAGCTGCAGAGGCTGCAGTCGAACTTGCTCGCTCGAGCTTGGAGGAAGCGGCGGAGGGGTGGCGTTCGGATCTGGTCGAGCTCCAGCTTGAACCGGCCACCTTCGGATCTTTACTCCAAGCGCTGCTTGATGCAGGTCTCGACGATGCACCCGATCCTCGGGACGTGTTGCAGACACCCGCTTCGGCCTACCGCCGAGCCTCGTCCGAAGCTCTGGCAGATACGAACTCGGAGTCCGTGCGGGTGGAGGCTCGCATCACGGAGCTGCTCGATGAACGCGAAACCGCAGAGCATTCGGTGCTTGAGCCACCAAGAACGAGAACCCGACCCGGACGAGAAGAGCGCGTCGGAGCAGCGCTATGGCGGGTGTGTGACTTCGCCGATCACCTCAGCGCCCGGGAACGCGCCCACTTGGAAGCGGCGCTAGAGGATTCGGGTCTGCTCGACGCGTGGATCACCCCGGACGGGGCCATGCTTCCGCCGGCCGAACTCGAGGTCGTCCTGTCGCCCGATCCGCTCGAAGGCCCCACGTTGCGCGACGTTCTGGTTCCCGACCTCGATCAAGACGACGTGGCCCCCGAGGTCGTCGAGGTCGCCCTTCGGTCGATCTCGGTCGGCTCCTCCGGCGCGCACCGCGTTGACCTCGATGGAACCTGGTCACTGGGACCGTTGCAGGGAGCGTGGACCAAGGACGAGCCGGACTTCATCGGCTCCGCCGCTCGAGAGAGAACCCGGCTCCGATGGCTCGAACGCATCGACGCCGCTCTTAACGCGCATCGCGCTCGCTTGGCCGAACTTTCATCTCAACGAGACCGCCTGACCGAAGCCGCGACCACGTTCGAAAGAGAGATCGCCGGCTTCCCATCGACCGCCTCCCTCGTCAGAGCGCGCGCCGAAGAGCGTCAGGTCGCCGTGCAGGTGGCTGGACTTCACGATGAACTGGCGCGCTCCGACGAGGTGGTCGAGGTGGCTACCGTCGCACACGTGGAGGCCGAGCGCGAGCTTCGACGCGCCGCTGATCAGATGGGTCTTGCGGGGCGTCTCGGCAGACTGACGGAACTCCGCGATGCCATCGCGTCTTACTGGGTCGCGGTCGTGAAACTGACCGCGGCGGCGCGATCAGCGCTCGATGCAGAGACCGAACAGCAACGGCGCAACGACGAGCTCGCCGAGATAGATGCTGCGGTAAAGAGATGGAGAGAACAAGAGAAGGAGTTGGCACAGCGTCTGGCGGCCCTGGAGGCGAAGGCCGAGCAGCTCAGAGCGGGAGCGGGCGCAGATGTGAAAGCCGTGCTGGCACAGCGTCAAGAACAAACCGACCGCCTTGGGCGGCTCGAATCCCACCTCAAGCAGCTTCACGCGCATGAGAAGGCCGCGAGCCTGTCGCTGGGCGAAGCACGCGGCGCCCTCCAAAGAACTCAAGATGAGCGCGCTGGACGCGAGGATGCCCGGCGCCATGCGGTCGAGTCGTTCGTGCGGTTGGTCCAGCACGGGCTCGTCGGGCTCGCGATCGGGACCCCACCTCCAGCGGATGAGACCGGATGGTCGATGTCGCGCTCTCTCGAGGTCGCGCGCTCGGTGGAGGCCTCCACGGCTCAGGTCCCCAGCGAGGACTCCGATCGTGACCGAGCCGACAACCGCGCCACCTCCGCGCTGAACGATCTCGAGCGAGATCTGGGCGGGGACTTCGGGCCGCGCTCGCATCGGGCCGACGGTTGGCTCGTGACGCGCATCGAGCACAACGGGCGTATTTGGGATGCCCCCTCCCTTCTCGAGGGTCTCCGAGCCGAGATCGAGCGCCGCCACCAACTGCTTGACGACCAGGAACGCGAGATCATCCAGCGCCACCTGCTCGAAGAGCTAGGGCAACACCTTCAGGATCGGATCGCCGACGCTCGTTCTCTCGTGTCGGGCATGAACCAACAACTCGCTTCTCATCCGACCGCGTCGGGACTGGTCGTTAAGCTCAAGTGGTCACCTGAAGCACGCGACATCCCCGGCATCGAAGAGGCGCTCCGTTCCCTGGACCGCAACCTCGCCCTACTCGACGACGCCGAGCGCGACGCTCTGGCCCGATTCCTCCAGGAGCGCATCCAGGGAGCCCGCAAGGACCAGCGAGCCGGCAGCTACGCAGATCATCTCGCGGGGGCGCTCGACTACCGCTCATGGCACTCGTTCACATTGCTCACGATCAGGGACGGGCGTCAGCGGACGTTGACTCGCAAGGAGCACGGCAGTGCCTCCGGCGGAGAGAAGTCCGTAACGCTGCACCTTCCACTGTTCGCAGCCGCCGCGGCTCACTACCGATCAGCGTCCAAGACGGCTCCTCATCTCGTGATGCTCGACGAAGCCTTCGCCGGGATCGACCAGGGGATGCGGGGCCGGTGCATGAAGTTACTGGCGGACTTCGATCTCGATCTCGTGATGACCAGCCACGATGAGTGGGGCTGCTACCCCGAGCTCCCGGGTCTCGCGATCTACGAATTGGCTCGCGAACCCGGGAGGCGCGGCGTAGCCGCGATCCGTTTCACCTGGGACGGTCACGAGAGAGCGCTCGACGATCCCCATCTCGAGATGGTCGCGCAGGCATGACGGCCGTCCGATGAGCCACACCGTCGCGGACGACGAGATCGTCGAGTTGCTGTCCGTGCCCGAGCTTCGGCGTGTCCTTGACGGAGCGCGCAGGCGGCTCGAGCAGTCCCCATCCCTTGCGACTTCGTTCACGATCTCCGAGCCCGACGATGCAGAACGACGCGCTATCGGTCGCCTGCTCGGAATGCGTCCCCCGAAGGGCCGCAACGTCCGGGTCCGTCTGCACCGCCTCGATGCCGCGCTGGCCTCGTCGCGATTCGGGGTCGGTCTCGTTGAAGCACTCGAACTGGTGGGTGGTCCGATCGCGGATCGGCGTGCCGCAAGGATCGCCGCGGCCCGGGCGAAGGAGGCGTTATGGGAACGGCTCGCCGCGCATCCAGCTCTCGAAGCTCGCCCCGAGCTCACCGAATGGCTACGGAGGTTGCGTTCGACCGGTATCGCGTCCCGGCTCGCACCGGGCGAAGAATCCGAACTGGTCGCAGCGGCACTAGAGATCATCGGCTCGCTTCCCAGATCGGGTGATCGTCCCAACGTCGTGGCGGCGGCGTACACGGGCGACGCTCACGCTCTTGATCGCGGTACCCCTTTGGGCGCTCTGGTCGTGAACGCGCTCGCCCATCTCGCCGAGCTTGCTCCTCCGTCGACGGCTGCGGATCGCCGTTCTCTGTGGGCGTCGTTCGGCGTTGTATGCGACGAGCTTTCCTGCGAGGTCCTTACGCTTGGCCTAGAGCCGGCCTCGAAAGAGGCGGGCGCCTCGCCCCTACATGGGATGAAGGAAGACGGACAGCCGATGAGGATCACTCTGCGTCACATCGCAACCGAGAAGATGGGCTTCCCGCCGACCACCGTATTCGTATGCGAGAACCCGGTCGTCGTCGCTGAAGCAGCCGACGTTCTCGGAAGCTCCAGCCCACCGATCGTTTGCACCGACGGCATCCCCAATACCGCTGCGCTGCTTCTGCTCGAGCAGTTGTCGAACTCCCACTGCAAGTTGGTTTTCCACGGCGACTTCGACTGGGGAGGCGTAAAGATCTTCAATCACGCACGCCGGAAGTTGCATGAGAGAATCACGCCGTGGCGCTTCGAGCGCGCCGACTACATCAAAGCCCTCGATCGGCTCGGGTGTGTGTTCTCGAAGCTCGAGGGCGACTCCATCGAGGCGGACTGGGATCCTTCGCTCCAGCAGGCGATGATCGATCGGGGGCGGGCTGTGTTCGAGGAGCAAGTGCTTGGCGATCTGATCGGTGATCTTCAATCAGCGATCGAGGAACCACCACATCAATCGTCGGCGAGTCGGAGCGGCTGAGTCCGTACCTTGAGGATGCCGGCGATCGCCTCCACGTCGATCTGTCCTTCCGCGACGTCGATAGAATGTGCCCTTGGTGTGGGCAACGTGCAACCACTAGGCACAACACCGCCGTTCACATTCAGGGTTGCCCTGAATCAGGATCATCTCCCCTAAACCCAGGCGGAATTCCCGAGAAGCCCGGCGGTGTTCAGGCGCAGCGATGGCTGATCCTCTTTGCGCTTGGGATGCCGGTCAGGTCCAAGGTTCGAGGGCTGTTAGAGGATGAGGCCGATGTCACGACCAGCAGACGACGAGTACTACGACGACGACAGGACGGAGCACGTCGCTCAGGGAGATATCTTCCGCGACGTCCCTTTCCACTTCCCGATACCCGAGCCTGGGCAAGAGACGGAGCAGAAGGGACGGCGCCGACCTGTCGAGGAGCCGCCATACTTCGAAGGACACGGGATGCTGATCCACTACACAAGCGGATTCATGGCGCAGCCTCCCGCGACCCAGGGCTACGCCCACCGCTATCGTCTCATCGCGCCAATCTTCCCTTTCACCATGCTGCTGGAGCTCGGCATGGCCGAGGAAGCTCTAGAAGAGATGCGCAGGAGCGACAAGATCGCGTCCTACATGTACCTACCTCCGTACCCGGATGAGTTCGAGGAGAGCGCAGTTCTTCCCTATCGCCCGGTGCTCCTGCACCACTCGTTTCTCGAGGGACAGCGCGTCACGCAGTTGCGGGGGCCTGCCGCGGTCCAGTTGCAGCTAAAGCTAGCAACGACGTTCTTGGGCGGAAAGTGGGATCCGGAAGACCTCGAACCAGACCTAACCGATCACTGGCATCCGGACGGTTAGACCGGCTGGCCCCACTCATCCGGCGGTATCTGCGAGCGCCGGCGCCGCGGCGCTGGCTCGTCGGATTCCATCACCGGAGGCGCGAGCTCAAACATCTTGCCGAGCAGTTTTGAGATCTCCGCCTCTGGCACCTTCCGGTGACCGCTCGGCAAGCGAACGGCGCGGATGTAACCCTTGTCGATCCAGTTTCGAACCGTCCCCGGAGACACCTGAAGCTGACCGGCCGCATCTCCCACGGAAACCAGCTTCCCTGATCTAGCCACTGCACGTACCTTTCGTGTGTCCGATTTTGGAGTTTCTCTCATCTCTAACGATTCTAGAGTAATTATCGACCTCCTGCACCCCCAAGTAAACCCGAAGGGTACGAAAACTCTGATTCGTCATGCTGCCAG
>JAENWQ010000052.1 GCA_016649855.1 Actinomycetota bacterium
GCGAGGTGCACGCCGTCGGCACCGAGGCCAAGCGCATGCTCGGCCGCACGCCGGGCACCATCACCGCCATCCGCCCGCTCAAGGACGGCGTCATCGCCGACTTCGAGGTGACGGAGGAGATGCTGCGCCACTTCATCCAGAAGGTCCACCAGAACCGGTTCGCGCACCCCCGTGTGGTCGTGTGTGTGCCGTCCGGGGTCACGGGAGTGGAGAAGCGCGCCGTTGAGGAAGCGTGCCTCTCCGCCGGCGCCCGCCAGGCCTACCTCATCGAGGAGCCCATGGCAGCGGCGATCGGGGCGGGGTTGCCGGTGGGGGAACCCACGGGCTCGATGGTCGTCGACATCGGCGGCGGCACCAGCGAGGTCGCAGTGATCTCGCTCGGCGGCATCGTCGTGAGCCAGTCGATCCGCATCGGCGGAGACGAGCTCGACGAGGCGATCATCACCTACGTCAAGAAGGAGTACTCGCTGATGCTCGGCGAGCGCACCGCGGAGGAGATCAAGATGGCTATCGCCTCCGCCTTCCCGGTTCCGGACGAGGCCCAGGCCGAGATCCGCGGTCGCGACCTCGTGACTGGTTTGCCGAAGACGATCCTGGTTTCCGCCGAAGAGATCCGCAAGGCGATCGAGGAGCCGGTCAACGCGATCGTCGATGCGGTCAAGAACACGCTCGACAAGACCCCTCCGGAACTGGCCGCCGACATCATGGACAAGGGCATCGTCCTCGCCGGCGGCGGCTCGATGCTGAAGGGCCTGGATGAGCGCCTCAAGCACGAGACCGGTATGCCGATCCACATCGCCGACGACCCGCTGTTCGCCGTGGCGATTGGCTCCGGCAAGTGCCTCGAGGAGTTCGAGTCCCTCAAGCGGGTCCTCATCTCCTCGACCCGCCGCTAGATCGAGGGGCCTCAGGCAGGGGCAGAACCGCCCATACTTCCGATCGCGGCTACCATGAGAGCCGCAGGGCGGCCTTCGGCCGGACGGTTCACGCCTTCTGGCCTGGCCCGCAGGAGACCCTCGCCCGCTAAGTTCCGGGCGCATGCCCCCTGCGGATCTCCGTCTCATTTCGACGGACCGCCCCCAGGTCTAGATAATGAAGAGGTTTTCCATTGAGGATCCAGCGCCGGTTCGGGCGAGGAAGGCTGTTGCTCCTCGTCTTTCTGACCCTATGCGTAGTGCTCATCACGCTCGACTTCCGCAGCGATGACGGCGGAATCCTCGAGGGAGCGAAGGATGTCACCGCCGCCGTCGTCGAGCCTGTCCAACGTGGGTTCACGGCGATCTTCCGGCCGATCGGCAACATCTTCTCGTCGATCGGTGAGCTCGGGAGCCTGCGAAGCGAGAACAAGGAACTCAGAGCCGAGCTGGCTATCTTGAGAGAACGGAGTACCCAGGCCGAAGGGGTACTCGACGAGAACGCACATCTGAGGGAACTCGTGGAACTGGACGAACCGTGGGCCGCGATGGACAGGGTGGCCGCCGAGATCACCTCGAAGGTTCCGTCGAACTACCAATGGGCCTACACGATCGGTAAGGGAGCCGCCGACGGGATCGAAGAGGACATGACGGTAGTCAATGCGGACGGTCTGGTCGGAAAGATCTTCGACGTCCAGGAGAATTCGGCGACCGTGCTCCTCCTGATCGATCCGCGCGGCGCCGCGGGCGCCAAGCTCGAGGGCAAACGCTATTCGGGGACCATCTCCGGGAACGGCGCCGACGAGCCCCTGTCATTGGAGTTCATCGGCGTGGACATACCGGTCGAGCCGGGGGACATCGTGCAGACCTCCTACCTCGGCGGGAGCATCTTCCCGCCCAATATCCCGATCGGATTCGTATCGACGGTCGAAGGTGATAGCGCGAACCCCGAGCAGCGGGTCGAAGTCCAGCCGGATGTCGATTTCACCAGGCTCGATTTCGTCTATGTGCTGCTCGAGAGTGGCCCGAATCTCGAGGACTCGAAGTAGATGGACGCCGTGAAGACCCGTCGTCCGAACATCCTGGCCGAGCTCGGGTTCACCCATGGTTTCTCGATAGCCGTCATCCTCGTCATCGCTCTTGCGCTGCAGTCGACGCTCCTCGCGCGGGTCACGATCCTCGGGGTCATCCCCCAGATCCTGCTCGTCGTGATCGTGAGTCTCGCCTACCTTCGGGGCGAACGTATCGGGATCGTGTGCGGTTTCTTCGGGGGCCTGATGCAAGATCTGTTGCTGACCGACTCGATCGTCGGGCTCTATGCAATGGTCTATCTGCTGATCGGCTTCGCGGCGGGGAGTTTCAGGAAGTACGCACCGGCCGAATCGGTATGGATGCCCGTGTTCGTGGTCGCAGCGGCGTCTGCTGTTGCCGAGATCAGTTACGCAACACTCAACATCATCATGGGCCAGCGCTGGGTGAGCCTCATATTCACCCTCAAGGTCGCGAGCCTGGTTGTGCTTTACAACACCCTCTTGACCCCGTTCGTGTTCCCGCTCGTGCGTCGTATCGCGGACAGATTCAGTCCTGAGAAGGTGCACCGATGGTGAACAGTTTCTCCCCTATGGGGGCGCCCCCCGGGAAGAATCCCTTCGGGATGGATCGTGTCCTTCTCCGCCTCGCGGTTCTCGGCGTCCTCATCGTGGTCGCATTCGTGGCGTTGTTCTCGCGGCTCTGGTTCCTTCAGGTGCTGGCCTCGGACGACTACACCGATCTGGCGCAGGAGAACCGCATCCGCTTCGTCTACTCGGAGCCGTCGCGGGGGCGGATACTCGATCGCAACGGCAAGGTGATCGTCCAGAACCGCCTTTCGCTGGCCGTTACCGTGGACCGTCAGATCGTCGATGAGCCGAGCGAGCGGAACAAGACCCTGCGGCAGCTGTCGAAGCTTCTGGAGATGTCCACGAAGGACCTCCGCGATGCTCTCAATGACATCACGGTGTCTCCCTACAAGCCCGTCGCGGTGGCCTACGACGTGAACATGAACGCAGCCAACACGATCAGAGAGAACGGCGAGGACTACCCAGGGGTCTATGTTGAGCGTCTTCCGGTCCGCGAGTACCCCCAGGGCAAGATCGCCGCTCAGTTCCTTGGTTACGTGGGGGAGATCTCCCCGGAGGATCTCGAGTCGAGCTACTTCAAGGGAGCGAAGCCGGCCTACCGGGCCGGCGACATCGTCGGCCGCTCCGGTCTCGAGCGGTACTACGACCGCTCCTTGAGAGGGACCCCGTCGATCGACAAGGTGATCGTGAACTCGGCCAGCAACGTCATCCGCTCCGATCGGGTCCAGGTAGGGGTTCCGGGTAATGATCTGATGCTGTCGATCGACGCGCGTATCCAGAGGATCGCCGAGGATGCCCTCGAGTCGGGTATCCAGGCTGCCCGTGCCAGCTATCTCGCGCCCTGGGGTGCGGCGGTCGTGATGGATCCGAACACCGGACAGGTGATCGCCTCGGCCAGCAATCCGACGTTCGACCCCGCGATCCTCGCGGATGGGTTCTCCAACAAGGATCAGAAGCTCCTAGAAGGAGGAACTCCGGACGACACGATCGACGACGCGATGCTCAACCGGGTAACCAGCGAAGGAGGACCTCCCGGATCGAGCTTCAAGGTCGTGACCGCCGGAGCGGCGATCTTCAACGACATCATCGATCCCTACGATTCTCTTGACTGCAACCCGACTTTTACGTACGGCGTGGACAACCAGATCTTTGCCAACTGGACGTCGGTAGATATGGGTTTGATGTCGCTGGCTCGTTCGCTCGAGGTGTCATGCGACACGTACTACTACCAGCTTGGGGCCATGATGGAGGACCGCTGGGGAGCCGGTAACGGGGATGGCACCGAGCGATTCCAGGACTACATGAGGAAGGTCGGGTTCGATGCTCCGACTGGGATCGATCTCCCTGGTGAGTCCGGCGGCAACGTGGCCGACAAGGAGTGGCTGGACCAGTACTGCGATGAGGTCGGTGGGATCGGCTGCGAATACGGCTGGCTCCCCGGCTACACGGTGAACATGTCGATCGGCCAGGGCGATCTGGTCGTTACTCCGATGCAGATGGCGAACGTTTACGCGGCGATCGTCAACGGGGGAAAACTCTACGAACCGCGCATCGGAATGAGCGTTCTCAGAGACGGCGAGGAAGTCAAGTCGATCGAGTCGGAAGTATCGGGCAATCTCGGTCTCGACGCGACGACTCTCGAGGTGATGAGAACGGGGCTCGAGGACGTGGTGTCGGGAGATGAGGGAACCGGTGGGTCGGCCTTCGCAGGTTTTCCCCTCGATCGCGTCCAGGTCGCAGGCAAGACCGGTACCGCCGAGATCGGAGAAACGGGCCGCAACTTTGCATGGTTCGTCTCCTACGCACCGGCCGACAACCCGGAGTACGTGATCGCGGTGTGCCTGTACCAGGCCGGTCACGGCGGCGAGAGCGCCGCCCCCGTTGCCCGGCAGATCTTCGAGGGGATCTACAACCTCGACAAGGAGACCACGGTCACCCTGGGACAGGACGAGTCCGACTGATGGGCATGCGAGGGGTCTTTGGAGAAGGGGTCGACCGCATCGGCGGTGAGCCGATCGCGGCGCAGATGGCGAGGAAGGCTCCGCTCCGGCACCTCGATCCGACCTTGCTCATCATCACTCTTATCCTCGCGGCCTACGGGGCCCTGATGGTGTATTCGGCGACCGCGGGGAGGCAGGAATCGGCCGGGCTCGATCCGTCCGCGTTCCTGAACCGGCAGCTCTTCTACATCACCATCGGATTCGCCCTTCTGCTGATGGTGAGCTTCTTCGATTACCGGCACATCCGTTCGCTGACGCCGGTGATCTACGGAATATCGGTCCTCACCCTGACCCTCGTGCTGACAGGCATGGGCGAGGTAAGGAACGGAACCCGAGGGTGGTTCGATCTCGGGGTGTACGATCTGCAGCCTGCTGAGATCGCGAAGGTCGTGGTCATCCTGGCAATAGCGGCGTTCCTCGCCGAGCGGAAGACCGACCTCAGCGGGATCGACGTCACCTTGGTACTGGCCATTGCCGGACTGCCGAGCCTGCTGATCTTCGTGCAACCCGACCTCGGGACGATGATGGTGTTCGTATTCGTAATGCTCGCTCTTCTGGTGGTGGGCGGAGCCAAGCTGCGTCACTTCCTCGCATTGTTCGGCCTCGGCTTGGTGGGGCTGGTCGTCGTATTTCAGGCGAACCTGATCCAGGATTACCAGATCGAACGCCTGACCTCGTTCCTCGATGCGACTCCCGATGTCCAGTCCGAGAGCTACAACCAGGCACAGTCGTTGATCGCCATAGGTTCCGGGGGGGTGAGGGGTAAGGGTTTCCGGAGCCCCAACACGCAGACGTCTTTGGATTTCGTACCCGAGCAACACACCGACTTCATCTTCACCGCGGTCGGTGAACAACTCGGGTTCCTGGGTTCTGCAGCACTGCTGTTGATGTTCGCGTTGTTGATCTGGAGGGCGCTCCGGATCGCAACGTTGTCTAAAGATCTCTTTGGAACGCTCGTTGCGTGTGGGATCGCGGCGATGTGGGCGTTCCAGGTGTTCCTGAACATGGGTATGACGATGGGAATCATGCCTATCGCTGGTGTCCCGCTCCCGTTCATGTCGTTCGGTGGCTCGGCCATGCTCGCCAATTTCGTGGCGGTCGGGCTGCTCCTGAACATCCACATGCGACGGTTCTTGCGGGCCTGATAGATCGGAATCGGATATGAACGATAAGCACGGCGGTGCGCCAGGTGGTCCACGATGACTGAAGGCGAGCCCCGCAAACGTGAAAAGGCGTCGGAGATCGCGGACCCGCAGTCTCCGGCCGGTCCCCCCGAGCCCTCAGAACCCTCCGGGCCGAAGAAGTCCCCGGCGCGGCGCAGACGCCGATCCAGGTCCCGGTCATCGGGGAGCTCGTCCGCGCCCCGGGCCCAGCAGGCGGTACCCGCCAAACGGGACGATAGTGGCGCGGACCCGGCCCCGCAGGGGCCCGAGAGGTCCGGCAACGGCGAGCCCGAGCCATCCGAGGGCGGCGGCGGACCACGCCGGGGCAGGAGACCCCAGCGTGGTCGCCGCCAGCAACGCCCCCGGCCGGTCGCGATCGACCGCGTGATGCTCGTACACGCAGACTCCGGCGGCACTCAGATCGCAGTGCTCGAGGAGGGTGAAGCGGTCGAGTTCTACGTTGCGCGCGAGGAAGATCGCTCGATCGCCGGCAATGTGTACCTCGGACGGGTCCAGAACGTGCTTCCGGGCATGGAGGCCTCATTCGTCGACATCGGGGAGAGCCGGAACGGCGTGCTCTACGCGGGTGAGGTTGGTATCGCAGGCGACGAGGGCGACGAGATCCCGCGGATCGAGACGGTGCTCAAGCCGGGCCAATCGATCCTCGTGCAGGTGACCAAGGACCCGATGCGTGCGAAGGGTGCTCGTCTGACGGCCCTCGTCTCGCTTGCCGGACGGCACCTCGTCCTCGTCCCCGAGGCGGAATCGCTCGGTGTGTCGCGACGTCTCTCGGACGGTGAGCGCCAGAGGTTGCGCGACATCGCGCAGGAGATCCGGCCCCAGGGACACGGGCTGATCGTGCGTACCGCGGCGGAAGGCGCGGGACGTGCCGACATCGAGCGGGATCTCGAACGTCTCATCGAGTTGTGGGGTGAGATCAAAGCCAAGGCGGCGAAGGCGAAGGCCCCCGCTCTGGTCCATGAGGAACCGGAACTCGAGCTGCGGGTCATCCGGGACCTCTTCAACCGCGAGATCGCGAAGTGCATCGTCGACAACGAGGCCATCGAGTCGACGTTGCGTGACTACATCCGCCAGACAACCCCGGACCTCGATCACCGGCTCGAGCTGTACGAAGGTGATCTCCCGATCTTCGAGGAGTTCCGGATCCTCGAGCAGATCAAGAAGTCTCTCGACCGAAGGGTGTGGCTACCCTCGGGTGGGCACCTCGTGTTCGACCGAACCGAGGCGATGACGGTCATCGACGTCAACACCGGGAAGTACGTCGGGAAGTCCAATCTCGAGGAGACCGTCTTCCGCAACAACAAGGAGGCGCTGGTCGAGGTTGCCCGCCAGCTGCGGCTCAGAGACATCGGCGGGATCATCGTCATCGACTTCATCGATATGGAGGACTCCTCCAACCGGGACGAGATCATCAAGCTGTTCCGCCGGGAGCTCGACCGGGACCGCACCCGCACGCAGGTCTTCGACATCACGCCACTGGGCCTCGTTCAGATGACCCGGAAGAACGTCTCCGCCGGCATCGTGGAGACCTTCTCGGACCCCTGTCCGACCTGCGAAGGCCTGGGCATCCTGGCCCATGACATCGACTAGTGCCACCCGGCACGGGGGTTTGGTATCCTGTGCGGCAGTTCACCCTTCCATCTCCCTGAGAGGTTCGATGTACGCAGTCATCCGCGCGGGCGGTAAGCAGCACAAGGTCGCCAAGGGCGATGTCATAGAGGTCGAGCTCCTGAAGGACGGCAAGAAGACCGTCGACTTCGTGCCGCTCATGGTCGTCGACGACAAAGGCAAGACCACGGCAGGCGCCTCGGCGCTCAAGGGTGCCAAGGTCACCGCGAAGGTCCTCGGCGAGACCCAGGGCGAAAAGATCCACGTCTACAAGTACAAGAACAAGACTGGCTACCGGCGCCACAACGGGCACCGGCAGCGCTACACCTCGATCGAGATCTCCGATATCAAGCTGAGCGCAAGCAAGGCCAAAGTCCCGGCCAAGTCGGAAGAGGAGAAGTAGATGGCTCATAAGAAGGGTGCCGCCTCGTCCCGCAACGGTCGGGATTCCGCGGCACAGAGGCTCGGTATCAAGGTCTTCGGCGGCCAGGCGATCGGCCCCGGCCAGATCATCGTTCGCCAGCGTGGCACCAGGTGGCACCCCGGTCTGAACGTCAAGCGCGGTGGAGACGACACCCTGTACGCGGTGTCCGGCGGAACGGTCAAGTTCCACAACGCTCGTGGCCGGAAGGTCATCAGCGTGCTCACCGACGCCGAGTAGGAATCACCTAGCAGTATTGAAACGGGGGGGCCGCCGGCCTCCCCGTTTGCATTACAAAGGAGCAGCTGTGGCGTTCGTCGACGAGGCGAAGATCAAAGTGATCGCCGGAGACGGCGGCAACGGTTCCGCGTCGTTCCACCACGAGCCCTACAAGCCCAAAGGTGGTCCGGATGGAGGTGACGGGGGTGACGGAGGAAGCGTGATCCTGCGCGCCGATCGCTCCGTCGGGACGCTCCTCAATCTCAGCGACCACCCGTACATCAAGGCCGGCCCGGGCGTTAACGGTGAGAGGTCGCGCCGCTACGGAGCGCGGGGCAAGGAGCGCGTGGTCCTGGTTCCTCCTGGGACCGTCGTCTACGACGAAGACGACGTCCTGATCGCCGACCTTGCGGGAGAGGGTAACGAGATGATCGCGGCCCAGGGCGGGCGTGGGGGCAAGGGCAACGTTCACTTCGCCACTCCGACGCGCAGGGCCCCGGCGTTCGCTCAGAAGGGTGAGCCGGGCGAGGAACGCAGGCTGAGGCTCGAGCTCCGTCTCCTGGCCGACGTCGGTCTCGTCGGCTTTCCCAATGCGGGGAAGTCGACGCTGGTTTCCCGCATCTCGGCGGCTAAACCGAAGATCGCCGCCTACCCGTTCACGACCCTGGTTCCGAACCTGGGCGTCGTGAAGCGGGGAGAGAAGTCATTCGTGGTAGCGGATATCCCCGGACTCGTCGAGGGGGCCAGTGAGGGCAAGGGACTTGGGGATCGTTTCCTCCGACACGTCAGGCGCGCCGCCGTGCTCGTGTTCCTCATCGACCTGGCCGCCGAGGACCGAGATCCGCTGAACGACGTTGAGGTCCTGAGGCGTGAGCTGGTGGCGTTCGATCCTGAACTTGGCGAGCGTCCCTCGCTCATCCTCGCGAGCAAGGTAGATGTCGATCCCGGAAGACTCGACGATGTCCTGAAGCGCCACCCCGAAGCCCGGGCGATCTCGGCCGTCACCGGCGAGGGGATCGACATCTTCCTCGAGATCGTCTCCAAGCTCGTCGACAAGGCCCGGGCGGACGCCCCTCCGGCGGTTGGCTACGTGCGTCACGTCGTCAAGGAGGACCCGGTGCGCGTCGTGCGCGAGGACGAGGCCTGGCGCGTCTACGGGAAGCGCGCCGAGCGCGCGATCGCGGTTACCGACTTCGAGAACGAAGAAGCGATCGAACGGCTGCAACGACGCCTGGTGGCGATGGGCGTCGAGCGCTTGCTCGGGGCCGCCGGCGCCGAGGAAGGTGATGAGGTTCGCATCAGCGAGGTGAACTTCAACTTCCAGCCGGAAGAACAGCCATGAGACCGGTGTTGGCCCCCGGCGACCGGTTGGTCGTGAAGATCGGAACGACCTCGCTCGTTGGGCCGGCCGGCGAGGTCGACGAAGAGAGGCTCGGCGACATCTGTGACGAGGTCGCTGCGGCTCGGACGGACGGAGTAGAGGTCATCATCGTGTCGTCGGGGGCGATCGCTGCAGGAGCCGGGCCTCTCGGGATGTCCACCCGGCCGCTCGACATCCCATCCCTGCAGGCGGCAGCCGCGGTTGGCCAGGGGCTGCTGCTCGAGATCTATGCGCGCATGCTTGCGAACCGGGGTCTCGTTGCTGCGCAGATGCTCCTCACCCGCTACGACTTCATCCACCGCCAGCAGTACCTCAATGCCCGCAACACCCTCGACCGCTTGCTTGCCCTCGGCGCGGTTCCGATAGTGAACGAGAACGACACCGTTGCGGTCGACGAGATCCGCTTCGGTGACAACGACCGCCTGGCCGCCCTCGTTGGCAACCTCTCGAGAGCCAAGCTCCTCCTCCTCCTCACCGACGCCAAGGGCCTTCACGCGCAGGATCCCAGGGTGCACCCCGACGCACCGCTCCTCGCCGAGGTGGACCGCATCACCCCCGAGTTGGAGCGCGCCGCGGGGGGCCGGGGCTCTGAGTTCTCGACCGGGGGGATGGCCTCGAAGATCGCGGCCGCCTGGGTCGCGACATTCTCGGGCGTGGGTGTGATCGTCGGCGATGCCTCCGAGGAGCAAGTCGTCGGGCGGGCCATCTCCGGTCGGGAGATCGGAACCTTCTTCCATCCACACCCGACACGACTCAGTGCGCGTCGCCTGTGGATCGCGTTCGGCCAACCCCCTGAAGGAACGGTGTTCGTCGATGATGGTGCGCGCCTCGCGATGGTCGATGCGCAGCGCAGCCTCCTCGCCGTTGGCGTAACGGGTTCGAGCGGAACGTTCTCGGATGGGTCCGTCGTCGACATCGCCGGTGCCGACAAGCAGGTTTTCGCGCGGGGGCTGGTCCGCTATTCATCCGATGAGCTCGGATCCGCGATGGGCCGTGCTTCAACGGAGCTTGGCGGCCGCGAGGTCGTCCATCGCGATCAACTGGTCATCCTGCATCGCTAACCCGTAGGTATCCTGGGGTCCGGAGGAGAGGCCATGACCGACGTACTCGATGTCTGCAGGAGGGCCGCACGTGTGGCTCCCGAGATCGCGAGGCTCACGAGTGAGGTCAAGAACCGCGCCCTCCACGCGATGGCAGCAGCTCTCGAGGAGCGATCTGCCGAGCTCATCGCCTCCAATACCGAGGACGTCGAGAGGGCGGCAGCGGGGGGATGGCGAAGTCGCTGATCGACCGGCTCACCCTCACGGAGTCTCGTCTCGCCGGTATGTCGGGCGGGCTGAGGATCGTCGCCGCCCAGGACGACCCGGTGGGGCAAGTTATTGAGGGCTGGAAGCGCCCGAACGGCCTCTTGATCGAACGGGTTCGCGCCCCGCTTGGCGTGGTTGCGGTGATCTATGAGGCGCGTCCCAACGTGACCGCGGACGTGACCGGGCTCTGCCTCAAGTCGGGGAACGCTGGGCTGCTGCGCGGATCCTCGAGCGCAACGGCCTCGAACCGGGCGATCGTCGATGTCCTCTGCGCTGCGGCGATGTCCGAAGGCGTCCCCGCAGACGCGATCCAGCTCGTCCCTGGAACGTCGCGCTCGTCCGCGGTCGAGCTGATGCAGGCGAAGGGTCTCGTCGATCTCCTCATTCCCCGCGGCGGCAAGGAGTTGATCAAGAGCATCGAAGACAACGCGACCGTGCCGTTCATCATCGACGGCGATGGGAACTGTCACATCTTCGTCGACGCGAGTGCCGATCCCAAGATGGCGACCGACATCGTGCTCAACGCGAAGACCCAGCGCCCGAGCGTCTGCAACGCGGCCGAAACGCTCCTCGTGCACAACGAGATCGCGGACAAGTGGCTGGCCGGAGCCCTCGATCTCCTCGCAGGTAAGGGGGTAGAGATCCGTGGTGATGAGCGCGTCAGGGCGTTGTGGCCGGATGCACTCCCGGCGACGGACGAAGATTGGTCCACCGAATACCTGGATTTCGTCTTGGCGGTCCGCATCGTCGATTCACTCGATGACGCGATCGCTCACGTCAACAACTACGGCACTTCGAATGCCGAAGCCATCGTCACCGGCGATCTGGAGGCCGCGCGGAGGTTCTCGTCCGAGGTCGACTCGGGTTCGGTGTTCGTCAACGCATCCACACGTTTCTCCGACGGAGGCGAGTTCGGCTTCGGAGCGGAGATCGGTATCTCCACCCAGAAGCTTCACGCCCGGGGCCCGATGGGTCTTCAGGCTCTGACCTCGGAGCGCTTCGTCGTCTGGGGCGAGGGTCAGATCCGGGAGTGAGCGAGATGGAACGCCGCATCGGCATCCTCGGTGGAACGTTCGATCCACCGCACGAGGGACATCTGATGGCCGCCAGGGAGTCGGCGGCCGCGTTAGCGCTCGAGCGGGTCTTGTTCGTCCCGGCCGGGGAGCCGTGGCAGAAGGGACGCTATTCCTCGCCCGAGGACCGTTTCATGATGACGGTCCTTGCCACCTCGGATGATCCGGTGATGGCGGTCTCTCGGATCGAGCTCGATCGTCCCGGTCCCACCTACACGGTCGATACCCTCGAGCAGCTACGTGCCTTCTACGGCCGGACGACGGCGTTCTTCTTCATCCTCGGCGCCGACGCCGCCCTCAACCTCGGGAGCTGGGTAGGTCTCGAGCTACTGGCGGAGCTGACCGACGTCATCGCGGTCCTGCGCCCCGGATCCGATCTCGGGTTGCTCGAGCCGGGGGAGGGGTGGCCCGAGGTTCACGTCCTTAAGGTCGATGGTATCGAGGTGTCCTCGACGGCGATCCGGGACTGCATCCGGGCAGGCGAGGGCCCGGGCCCCCTGGTGCCCTCCCGGGTGGCGGAGTACATCGAGGCCCGCGGCCTGTTCCTCGAGGTGGCAAGGCCCTAGTTCCCGGCGATCACCGACCCAAAGTCGGGGGCGCGGTACCCTGGGGCGGCAATCTGACTTGAGACACGCTTTACGACAGCCTTTACGAAAGGACTCCACGCGACTTCTTTGAAGCAAAGAAAGAACGTCACAAAAGCACCCGAGATCGTTCTCGAGGCTGCGGCTGCGGCGGCGGACAAGAAGGCGGATCGCATCGCCATCCTTGACGTTTCCGAGTTATTGGTCATCACCGATTACTTCCTGATCTGCAACGGCAACACCGAACGACAGGTGAAGACGATCGCCGAGGAGGTCGAGAGACGGCTCCAGGGTGACCGTGGCCTCAAGCCGTACAGGCGTGAGGGGGAGCGAGAAGGCCGCTGGGTGCTGCTGGACTACGTGGACTTCGTCGTCCACGTCTTCCATCAGGAGGACCGTGACTACTACGACCTCGAGAGGTTGTGGTCGGACGCACCGAGAGTCGATTTCGGAACTCAAATGGAGGAAGCAGAGGATGAGCCAACAGCCTCGGAAGCGACGTAGACGGCGTCGTGGGGGATCGGGTTCGGGCGGCTCTTCCAATGAAGGCAGCGGGAGAGACCAGCAGCAGAGGCAAGCCCAGACTTCCCAGGGTTCCCAGCCGGGTGACGGCGCCGGTGGTGGCGGGCGGCGCAAGAAGCGCCGACGTCGGCGCGGCCCCAGCGGAGCCCGCCCCGAGAGGGCCACCTTCGAACAACTGATGGCGTCCTACCGGCCTCAGCTCGATCAACTCACGCTCGATCCGGACGGGCAGGACCTCGACGAGATCATCGGAGAGCTGCAGAGCGTCTGGGGCGTCCCTCAATACCCCCAGGAGTACCGGATCACGATCAAGGTTGCCGAGGAGCGCGGCGGTAACCACCGACCGAAGGCTCCGAAACAACCGGCCTCCACGAGCTCCAGCGGGGTCCAACGCGAGAAGGCTTCGGCGGCGCCGCGTATCGGTGGCGCGACCGGCTCCGAAGCATCGCAGGACGCCCCCCTCCGGAAGCGCAGACGCCGCCGGAGGAAAGGCGGAGGCTCCGGCAAACCGCCGGCCGGGAACGCCTAAGAGCCGTCTCGGACAGTCTGGTTCGCAGAAGGCGCTCTGTTAGCATCGCTGTTCCCCAGGGGCCCGTAGCTCACTTGGTAGAGCGCCGCCATGGCATGGCGGAGGTAACCGGTTCGATCCCGGTCGGGTCCACC
>JAENWQ010000194.1 GCA_016649855.1 Actinomycetota bacterium
CGGAAGTCTCGTGGGCTCGGAGATGTGTATATGAGACAGCGAGCAGCCCCGGTTACCATCGCTACTGGCGCTTGATGCTCGCCGGGGTGATCGTCCCGTTGCTAGACGCCGCGCTCGCAGGAGGCGTCCTCTTGGTCGTTGCTGGCTTCGTCTCCTCTCTCATCGTGTGGGTCTGTCTGAGCACCCTCGCGCGATCACGGAGAGCGACCGCCGGTAGCCCTGGACCATCTGGGTAGTTCGTCAGCAAACCCGCCGGTCAAGATCGGTCACGTTCAGATATTTTCCGTAAACCGCTGGTCATCTGACGTTCACCTGTATACGTTTGGGCCTGTAAGAGAGTTTCTCGTGCTGTCCAAGGGAGGTAATGGGTGGAAAGTAGCGTACGTAGCACCCGGAAGACGTGGCTGATCGTCGTCGCTGGCATCGCAGCGATCGCGCTCATCGGCGCCCCGGTAGTCCAGGCTGCAACGCAGTCGGTCAGGGTCAAGGGCACGGTCACGGTCAAGGGCAAGGTCAAGATCGTAGACACGAACGGGCAGACCATCTCGGCCAGCCCGGTCGCCGACATGGGACTCCTCGGAGCCCGCGGCAGCGACGGAGCCGTCGATGTCCGCACCTTCGGTGGCGGCGGCGGACTGCTGGGCACCGGTGACTGCACCGCGAGCGTAGACCCCCCCAATGGTGACCGGCCCAATTCAACGACTGTGGCGGCCGCGGCCGATACGATCATCAACGGGATCATCGTTACGGGTACGGACGCGAAGGTAGCGGTCACGGCCCCCGACCTCAACTCGATCATCGGTCCCGGGGCTATCAACGAGTTCCGTGCGGACGCGAACACTCCGAACGTGTTCGTCGGTCTCGGCAACGGTCTCACCGTCTCCCCGGCAGCGCTCATCTTCACCTGCTTCGGGTGGGATGGCACGGACGGCAGTGGTAACTACACGATCCTCGGGCAGTAACTGAGACAGTAGCGACAGTAGCGACACGTTCTTCGTGCAGGGCGCCCCGTTTGGGGCGCCCTGCTGCATGTTGGGGGGCCGGCCGGCGTATCGTGGCGAGGCAACTGAAACGTCGGCTCGCTCCTCCTAAGTAATAATGAGGATTGCGGCGATACGTCCGTTTTCGAGAATATCGAGCCGCTGGGCGTTGGGGTTGGCCGGTGCAGGGTGGCCGGCACAAGGGTGAGGGGGTGGGTTTGAACGATTCTCAATACGCTGATCGCGGCAGACCTCGCCGCGTAGCGCTTGGGCTCGTCGCCATCCTCCTCTTCTCCGGTGTCACCGGGCTGACCTGGTTCTTCCTAAAGGGTGGCTTCCGGAGCGGGACGCCCGTAGATGCGGTCTTCTCCGCCCCCGGCGTCGGGCAGCAGCTTCCGGTCGGCGGCGATGTCAAGATCAGGGGGGTCCTGGTTGGATCGATCGGGGATATCTCGGCCGGCGAGGACAACACGACCCGGGTCGAGATGCTGCTCAACCCCAGCTACGAGATCGCGTCCGACTCCATCGCGGAGATCCGCGCGAAGACCGTCTTCGGGCAGAAGTGGGTCGAGCTGATCCCGCCGGAGAACCCTTCCGGAGACCTCCTGGCGGCAGGCAGCGTGATCCCCGACGAGAACACGGTCGAGCCCCTCGAGTTCGAAAGGGCGATGCAGCTGGGGCACGACCTCATCTCGTCCGTACCCCTCGACCAACTCGCCAGGGTGCTCAAGAGCGTTGCCGACGGCTTCTCGGGCCAGGAAGAGGATGCCGCAACCGCCATCGATGACGGCTACAAAGCGCTCGTCGCGCTCAACTCCAGGTCGGATGAGCTGGATCTTTCCCTCAGGCAGCTGCGGGAGTTCTCCGAATGGCTGGACGATAACGATACCGATCTCCTTTCCTTCCTCACCTCGATCGATTCCTTCAACCGAGCGCTGGTTGGAGCTGCACCCGAGTTCCGCGCCTCGAACGAGAGCGTTCCGGTCTTCCTCGATCAGTTCGCGACCTTCCAGATCGAAACCGAGGCGAACTTCGGCGCGCTGATCGAGGACGGCGCCGATGTTCTGGAGGTCGTGGCGCCTCGCTCCGACGCCCTGGTCTCACTCATCAGACAGCTCGAGGCCTTTGCGACGATCTGGAACTCAGGACTGTCGCAGCCGTGCGCCGGGGAGTTCGAGTCCGACATGGTCTGCTGGCAGATCTATCTCCCTCCGGGTATAGAGTCCCGCGGCCTGTACGGCAAGGGCGAGGGACCGGATGCGGACCAGCCCGGCGATCCGAACTACGGCTCCACGAGCTCGGCGCCCACGACGCTTTCGGTCGACGACCTCACGTCCCTGATCCGGAAGTACACGAACCGTCTGGTGGACCCGTCGTTGTCCCAGATCCTGCTCGCACCGGCCGCTCAACTCCTGCTCGATCCCGGTGGTGACAGATGATCCCCGGCTTCCGATGGACCGCCGTCAAGCTGGGCATCTTCACGATCGTGACGCTCATCATCACCTCGTGGCTCGCGGCGATCATCGGGAACTTCCAGTTCTTCTCGAGCCCGTACACGATCACAGCCGAGTTCGAGGACGCCACCGGGCTACTTCAAGGTGACGTCGTCAAGGCTGCAGGTGTCACGATCGGGCGGGTCGAGAAGATCCGCGTGGAGGACGGTCTCGCGATCGTTGAGATGTCGATCGAGGAGGGCACCGAGCTCCCCGCCGGGATCGCGGCCGAGGTCAGGTTCAGGAACCTGCTCGGCCAGAGGATGATCGCGCTCGTCGAAGATCCGGAGGGGACCGCCTCGGGAACTCTGGCCGCGGGCGCCCTGATACCGCTCGAGCAGACGAAGCCCGCCTTCGACCTCTCGGTGCTTTTCAACGGACTGAGGCCCCTCATCCGGTCGACCAGCCCGGAGGACATCAACATCGTGACGCGTGAGGTGCTGGTAGCCCTCAAGGGCCGAGGAGACGTCACCGCCGACCTGTTCACGAACCTTGCCGACATCTCGGACACGCTGGCCTCGAAGGACGAGGAATTGGACGTCCTGCTCGACGGGGTCAATGGGGTGACGTCGAACCTGTCGACCAGGGATGCACAACTGCGCGCATCGCTCGCCGATATGGGCTCGTTCTTGACCGATCTGTCCGCGAGTAGGGAACAGCTCGGCCAAGCGTTGGTGAACCTCGACGTCGCCGCGAACAAGCTGGGCCAGATAGTCCGCGACAACGACCAGCGCATCGAGGGAGAGGTCGACGATCTGGCGGTGCTGCTGGACGCGATCGACGACCGGAGGGGCGATCTTCGCAAGATCGTGCGCCGGCTTCCCGACTTCCTCACCGCGGTTCAGCGGGTCACCAACTACGGCGAATGGGGCAACCAGCACCTCATCAACGTCTGTAAGGACGACTTCGGGACCTGCGGTCAGAGGTTCGTGCCATGAGGATGTCCGTCAGGGAGAGATCACCCTGGGTCGTCGGCATCGCGTCCATCCTGGCCATCGGTCTCGGAGTGGGCCTCGCGTTCTCGGTCAACAAGCTCAACTTCGTTAAGGGCGTTTACCCGATCTACGCAGACGTGAAGGACGCCGCGGGCCTGGTGCCGGGGAACGAAGTGCGGGTCGCCGGGGTGAAGGTCGGCACGGTGACGGAGATCCTTCTGACCGATGACGCCGCGCGTATCAAGATGGAGATCGAGAACGACATCCAGTTGCCGGTGGAAACCCGGCTCGAAGTGAAGCTCAAGACGCTCCTGGGTCAGAAGTTCATCGATCTACAGATGCCCCGGTCCTATCTCACGGCCGCGGCCGGCAACCGGGACCCCAGCTCTGCGACCGCCGGGTATATGGGGGCGGGCGACGTCATCCCTCTCGATCAGACGCGCATCCCCTACGAGATCTACCAGGCAGCGACTCAGGGGACGGCCAAGCTTGCCAAGCTCGACAAGAAGGCGCTGCGCAAGATGCTCGGGGTCCTCGCGAACACGGTCGGGGCATCGAAGGAAGAGCTCGGCCGCTTGATCGTCAGCCTCGACGCCGCGGGAACGGTCCTGGAGGACAAGAGTCCTGAGATCTCGGCCCTGCTCCGTAACGCGAATAAGGTCTCCGGAACCCTCGCGGCCTCCGATAAGGATCTGGATGCGATCCTCGCCCGGTCCGCCGAAGTCTTCGGGACGCTCGCCGAACGCCGGGCGACCACGACGTCGTTGCTCGCCGCCACCAACGACCTCACGAAGAACCTGGGTCTTCTGCTCCAGGTAGCGCGCGGATCGTTCGATGCCGGGGTCACGGATCTGAACCAGGTCCTGTTGCTGGTCAACGACGAATACAAGTCCATCTCTCAAGCCCTGTCTCAACTAGCGATCTCGCAGGAGCTCTTCGGCAGACCGCTGCGGTTCGGCCGCTTCGTCGAGGGGCACGTGTGTGCGATCACCACCGAGGATGTCTGTGTTCCCTGGGGCACCCCCGAGGATCCGAAGGTTCCGATACAGGGGACCCAACCATCGCCCTCGCCGGCTCCGAGGCCCTTCAGGTGAGGTCACGACTGATCTCCGCCGGCATCGTCGTCGCCCTGATCGCGGCCTTCTTCGGCTACCGAGCGGCCCGACCGGCGAACGAGACCTACACCGTCACCGCAGATGTGGAACAAGCGCCCAACCTGTTCGAGGGTGGTCGCGTAATGGTCCGGGGGGTCGAAGTGGGAACGATCACCAACGTCGAACCGCGACCCGACGCCGTGCGCGTCACGATGGAGATCGACGAGGACGTCAAGGTGCCGGCCAACGCGTCGCTGAGCATCGTTCCGATCACGGTCATCGCTGACAGGTACGTTCAGCTCTTCCCGGCGTACGAGGGCGGTGAGGCGTTCGCAGACGGCGGCCACATCACCCTCGATAGGACGGAGATACCCG
>JAENWQ010000266.1 GCA_016649855.1 Actinomycetota bacterium
CTCAGACGCAACCGCCTGCATGAACGGCTGGATGTCCTGGGTTACGGATTCCTCGCCGGCGATGAACGCGGCCGCCAGCTGGAGGGCGAGTTCGCGTTCGGCCTCGGTGAGCTCCTGCCAGTCCTCGGCGTCCTGCGTGAAATCGATGTCGGCCGGATTCCAGAACAACCGGTTGCCCTTCTGGAACAGTCGCATCGGCAGGGAGTGCATCCGGAGCCCGCCTTCTTTGACCGATCCGAATCCGCTACGGGCCGTGCCGTTCGAAGTGCTCATGGCGATCGCTCCTCGAGAAGCCTTGCTTGACAGATCTACGCTTGACAGCTTTACGGATTCTGTCACAGTATCCAGCCGTGGGCAACGGCACCGGGTTGGAGACCGAGGACCGGATCCTCGACGCCGCGTACGCTCTCGTATCGCGCATGGGGATCAGGAAGATGACCTTCGAGGACGTCGCGGCGAAGGCCAGCCTGTCGCGTCAGACCCTCTACCGCTACTTCGAGAACAAAGACGGGATGCTGCGCGCTCTCTTCGAAAGGGAGGCAGAACAATTCTTCGTCGCGCTCGAGCGAGGGGTCGAGGCCGACGTACCGCTCGAAGACGCGCTCTCAGGTGCCCTGACGTTCACGCTCGACTATCTCCACACCCATCCCCTGCTGTCGTGGGTCTACGAGAACGAACCGGACCAGATGGTTCCCCACCTAACCGTTTACTGGCGCCCGATCCTCGAGGCTGCCCACCGCTTCCTCGAACCGCATGTCGCCAGTGGAGTCAAGGCCGGAATGATCCCGCGAGAGATGGCGGAGATCGCGGACGACTGGATCACGCGCGTCGTCGTGTCCTTCCTCGTTGCCCCCAGCGCGGTCGTCGACATGCACGACGACGAATCGGTCAAGCGGTGGGTGCCGGCCCTCATCCTCTACGGACTGGCCGGACGCCGCTAGAAGGTCGAGGTTGGTTCGTCTACCTGGGTCGCGACGACGCGCCACACCTCGATCCTGTCCCGGAGTCCCTGCACGCGCACCCTCTTGCGACGGTCGAAGGAAGCCTTGCGCAGACGTCGCTCGCTGCGTTCCTTCGCCGCCTGAGAGACCATCACCGAACCCGGCTTGCAATGATCCATCAGGTGTGCCGCGAGGTTCACGTCGTGACCGAAGATGTCGTCATCCTCGATCGTCGGCGAACCGTCGTGGACGACGATCCGCATCGCGACGTGGTCACCGTCTTCACCCAGCCGCGTGATGCCTTCGTTCAGATACAAGCCGGCGCGGATCGCTTGCGAAGAGGACGGGAAGACGAGCAGGTAGCCATCGCCCATGTGCTTGATGACCTCGCCCTTGCCGAGCCCCGCAGCCCGTGCGACCACCGCGGCAACGCGACCCAACAATGCGATAGCCGCTTCGTCACCGTTCTCCGCTGTGTACCCGGTGAAGTCGGCGATGTCGGCGAACATGATGGCGATCGAGGATTCATTCTTGAACCGCGCGAGCCGCCCCGCCCGTTCGGCCGGCGTCAGTCCACCGAGGGCGACCGCCCCACGACGCGTCAACGCGGTCAGCCGGGAAGGACGCGCCTCGGCCGCCCGGGTGAGCACCGGCTCGAGGGCGCGCGCGGCCTCGGCGACCATCGCGACAGAGTTGTCGTCAACCCTCGCTCGGAGGCGCTTGGCGATGTGCGGAAGGATCGTTCGTGGGATGCTCATGTCCTCAATGATACAGTACCCGTATCTCTGTTTCATCAAACCGGGGGAAGGTAGGGATCCAGGATGAGAACCGAGCCCGTACCCACCTTCGTCCTGGATCTCCCCGAAGAGGTCGGAACCACCGCCCGCATCCTCGATGCCGCCCTGGCCAAGGCGGAGACCTTCGGCATCAGACGGACCACGATGGAGGACGTCGCCCACGCCGCAGGGGTCTCCAGGATCACGGTGTACCGACATTTCGAATCCAAAGATGCCCTCATCTCGAGCGTCGTCCTGCGGGAGGCCCGGCGATTCTTCGGTGCCCTCGATGCCGCGATCGACGGATACGACACGGTCGAGGATCGGATCGTCGAAGGGTTCGTTGTCTCCCTCGACTATCTGCAGCACCACTCGCTCTTGAACCGGCTCCTGGAGATCGAGGCCGATTCAGTGCTTCCCTTTCTCACGACCGCGGGAGGCCCTCTACTCGCAACCGCGCGCAGCCACGTCGGCGCGCTGCTCGCCAAGGATGTGTCGGCCGGCCGCATCCCGCCGTTCGATGTCGAACTCGTCGCTGAGATGCTCACGAGGTTGTGCTTCTCGTTCCTGCTCACGCCCGAGACGGCGATCGAGCTGGATGGTCCCGATGAAGCTCGC
>JAENWQ010000083.1 GCA_016649855.1 Actinomycetota bacterium
CATCGCGAAGCCGCGCGGGTCCCTCATCGTGTCGGCCGAGCCCTGCTCCCCCGCGACGGTCGAGAACCGAAGGAGCACCTCGGTCTTCTTGCCCTTCTGGAGGAAATCCGCCTTGCACCATTGGCTGACGTCCTCGGTGACCTCGAAGACACCGAAGGCTCCGGAGCCCTTGGCGTGGACGACGCGTTCGGGTACCCGCTCGCGGTTGAAGTGAGCCATCTTCTGGATCAGGTAGTGATCCTGGAGGAGGATCGGCCCATCGGTTCCCGCGGTCAGCGAGTGCTCGTCGCTTGGCGCGGGGATCCCGGCGTCGGTGGTGGTGGCCGGTGGACGGCCCTTCTCGTCAGGCATGCGCCTTACCTCCTTCGGGAGACACCCGGGCCCCCTGGCAGGACGGGCACACCCCCCAATAGATGACCTCTGCTTCGTCGACCAGGAAACCTGCTCGTTCTGACGGGGTGAGACACGGTGCGTGGCCGGTCGCACAATCGACGTCTGCAACTGACCCGCAGACCCGGCAGATCAGGTGGTGATGGTTGTCGTCGACGCGGCCCTCGAAGAGGGCCGGGCTCCCGGCCGGCTCGATCCGGCGGACGAACCCGGCGGCGGTGAAGGCACCCAGGATGTCGTAGACCGCCTGGGTCGAAACGGCCCCCAGTCGCTCGCGAACGGCCTCGGTGACGGCATCGACCGAAGGATGGTCGAGAGCGCGCAACGCCTCGAGCACCGCGAGGCGGGGGGCGGTCACCCGGAGTCCGGCATCCTTCAGCCGGACGATATCGCCGACGTGGGCCGGCGTCACGGTTCCGGTGGGCATGAGGGAGAGACTATCGCCTTTTCTGGAACGATTCAAGAAACAGACCCATTCTGTGCCCAAAGGGCACGCGCCCGGGGTGCGGCTACAAGCGACCGAGGGGTATCGGGCACGCCCATCCGAACACCGGGTGCGCCTTGAGGCTCAGCGGGCTCACGACCGGGATGCCGAGGCCACTTCCGAACCAGCTATCCGGCACCGGTGCCGTGGTCGTCTCGGCGTCGAGTCCGGAGTTGTCGATCTTCAGAACGTCGAGGCCGCGGTAGGCGTCGGCGGTGTAGACGATCGTTCCGGTCGGGTCGGTGGGGCTCCAGTAGGACGCCCACGTCGAACCGTTGAGCGGCAGGTAGTAACCGACCTGGCGGATGTCCTTCGGATTGGTGACGTCGAGGAAGCGCGTGCCCTGCTCGTACCAGCCGACCGCGGCGACGCCGTTCTGCTCGTCGAACCAGTGCGATGAGCAGTTGACGGTCACGGGGGCCTTGGAGTCCTCCGCACCGCCGGCGACGATACCGTTGAGCTCGGTCTGCCAGGTGTCGAGGTTCTCGACCTTGCCCGTCCTATTGCGCTTGGCCTTGTTCTTGGCCTTCACCTTCGGCATGTTCCTGAGGGCGTAGGTCTCGAACTTGCCCTGGCCGTTGCACGAACCGGGCTGCGCCTCATCGGTGTCGATGTAGTCCTCCTCGGTGACCATCAGGGTCTTACCGCGCCTCTTGCTGTTGTGGAGGATGAAGTCGTTCAGGTCCGAGGGGTTGCTGGCCTCGGGACCGGTCTCGGCAACGAGCTTAGGCTTGAGCGGGTCCTTCGTCAGCTTGTAGCCGGCGGCGCCACCCCCACCGACGTTCCACAAGATGCCTCTGCCGTCTTTCTCGGTGTCGTGCGAAACCTTGAATGCAGGGCTGTGCGAGGCGACCGAGTCGAAGCGTCCCACGTGGACCGGGGTGGCCCGGTCCTTGAGGTCGATCACGTCGACCTGGTCACCGCCGTCGAGCCACACCCAACGGCAGTTGTCGGACACGAAGTTGGCGATGTGACCGCCTCCTCTGACCCCATCCGCGCCGGTCCCGCCGACCGGGGTCTCGGAAAGCAACGCTGGTGCTCCGGGATCCGAGATGTCGAGCACGTAGAGCACGGCTCCGATGTCGCGGGTCTCTCTGTCGTTCGTAATCAGAAGAGTGTCGCCGCAGATGTCGACGTCCTCGTTCTCGAAGTGCGGAAGGGGAAACTCGCCGATGACCGTCGGGTTGGCGGGCTCGCTGATATCGAAGATCGTCAGCCCGCTCGGTGCGGTGCCGTAGGCGTAATCGCCGCTGAAATTGAGCCCGAACAGCGGACCCGGCACGTTGCCGATGACCTCGACGTTCTCCGAGGTCGCGAGGGCCGGAACCGTGGGGATCGCCTGGCCCTGAGCGAAGGGGGCCGGGATCATGAACGCCGCGACACAGGAGGCGGCAAGCGAGAGAACCGATATCTTCTTCATGAACTGAGGTTCGTCGCGCGAGGCGTGACTCCTGCCTCAGTCCCGGAAGTCTCTCCGCATGGCCTCCGGGATAACCGGCACCTTGAGCACGGGCCAGCCGTCCACGTAGTTCAGCCGGTTGATCAGCGTGACCCGCCTGACCTCGCCCGAGGACTGAGTAGTACCAACCGTCGTTCAACGTGACGAACGGGCCCTCGATCCCGTGCTTGTAAGGCCGGCGGACCGGCGACGGCTACTCGCTGACCAGCCTTCCGCAGGAAGGACAGAGAGTTTTTACCCGGTGTAGACGATCTGGCGGTTGTTACCGTCTTGGTCGCCGATAACGAGCTTGGCTCTGCCATCGAGTACTTCGACGTAGAGAATTACGTGGACATGAGGATACGGTCGGGGGGAAGGTCCTAAGGGTGGACGCCTATTTCTCCATCAACACTGAGGCCGATCCGGCAACTCGAGAGGATTCGGGGGTAACGCATCATCTCTAGCGGACAGCGAAGGACGGACTGGAACGGTTACGGATCCGGGACAACCCGGATCCGTGCGGTACGGCTCGGAATCGCCCCCGTTGTGGCGGTGATCGTGATGCTACTCCTGCCCTCATGTTTATGGTCCTCGCCCTCCGGTGGAGGGGCTGCGAGTCCCTTGGCGAGCGCGTGCCCCGCTCCGGGAGACGACTCGGTGGAAGAAGGGTTCAGCTTCGTGGACTCGCCGGACCTACTCGACCCTCGGCTGGTGGATCACCTGAGCTGGGGGGTTTCGCTCATGGATCACACAGGTGACGGGCTCCCCGACCTGTTCGTCGGCGGTCACTACAACCGATCGTACGTATACAGGAACCAGTGCGGGAGCTTCACCCTCGACCGCCAGATGGATCAGAACTGGGGACGCTCGGACCGACACAACTGCGCCTGGGGCGAAGCGAACGGGGACGGTCTACTCGATCTGGTGTGCGCGCGGGGGGGTCAGAGGAGCCGAGGAGGGTTACCCAACGAGTTGTGGATCCAGGACCAGGACGGGACCTTCACCGACCAGGCGGCGGAGTTCGGGATCGAAGACACGACATCCCGGACCAGAACCGTCAGCTGGATCGACTACGACGCCGACGGAGACCTGGACCTTTTCTTCGCCAGCCACTGGCGAGCGGACAGCCCTAACCAAATGTTCAGGAACGACAGCGGATACTTCTCTCTGGTGGAGATCGGGCTGGAGGATCATTTCGGATCGGAAGGCGCCGTGTGGTCGGACTGGAACCGGGACGGCTACCCCGATCTCATCGTTACCGCGAAGACGACTAGCACCGTCGCCTACCTGAACCAGAGGGGCCACTTCTTCAGCCGAACAACGATCCCGAAGCTGACTGGGAGACGGTGGCTGGGGGCGACGTTCGCCGACTTGAACGGTGATGGATGGCCCGATCTCCACGTCGTCAAGGACGGCAAGGCGTTGCTGTTTCTAAACGATCACGGGAAGCTAACGGGCGAACGAGCGCAGAAGATGGAGCGCGGGCGAATGTCAGTGGCGTTCGACGCCGACAACGACTCGGACCTCGACCTGTTCGTTGTTCGTGGCGCCGGCGAGGAGGCCACGCCGAACAGGCCCGATCGCAGCGACATCCTCCTCGTCAATAGCGGAGGCTCCTTCCATCGCATCAAGATAGGAGGTCATTCCGGGAACGGGGACTCCGCCGCGGCGGCCGATTGGGACAGGGACGGCGACATCGACATCTTCGTGACCAACGGCTACCGAAAGGTCAAGGGACCGTTCCAGCCTTTCGTGAACCGCTCGGCCACCGGCAACTGGGCGGGTGTCTATCTCGAGGGCGGGCCCACCAACCCTATGGGTTTCGGTGCCCGGATGAGGGTCCGAGCCGGACGCCGCAGCTACTGGAGAGAGCAGAACGACGGGGTCGGATACCGCAGCCAGTCGGAGACCGGATACTTCCATCTCGGCCTCGATCGAGCCAGGACCGCCACGGTGAAGGTCGTCTGGCCCGACGGGACCACGAGCTGCGGCATCGTCCCGGGGTCCTCGACGATCACACTCCACCAGAACTCGGACACGTGCCCATAGTCGGGAACTACCCTTTTCCCGCTCGCTGGAGATCGAACGTCGCCCGGGGATCGCGGGCCGAGGCCCAGCCAACAAAGACGACAGCGCGATTCATGAGAGCAAGATACCCACCGGCTGCGGGCACGGCGAGAGGTCATCCGGAGAAGCGTATCTGCGAGATCAATCCCTGAAGTCTCTACGCCTAGCCTCTGGGATGACCGGCACCTTGAGCACCGCGGACGAAACCTGGAGTCTCGACGGCTCGTTCGCCTTTCGCAGATAGGGGGTGTCTGCGGATGAGATCTCGAGGACCACCCTGTGGTTCTTGGCGAAGCGCCACCCGTTACCGGACAGCTCGAACGCCGCGCAGCCACGCTGCGGGGCCGACGCGAGATCGACGCGGCAAGAGGCCCGCGCCACCATGGTCATCTCGCCGCCCGGGGCCAGATCGAAGAGGCGCCCCTCTACCCAATAGGTCGATGCCGTCGTCGAGTAATCGAGGAGCACCGCCGGAAGTCCCATCATCGTGAACGGGATGTCGAACTTCTTCGTCGTGAACTGAACGACCCCGGCTGGAGCCGCGGTGTCGGTCGTCGTGAAACACCGGTCGTCCTGCTCACTTCGGAAGACCGGGTCGCCTTCCGGCCCCCGCGTATCGACGGAGTTCGAGTTGACCGTCCCACCGGAATGGAAGGTGAACACCAACCGCGCCGGGGTCAGCGCGCGCCACGTGGGGGCTCGGTACTCGATGCCGGGCTCGTCCACCGGGTACTTCTTCGATGCGTTCGCGGGACACGTCGTGGTGGTCGCCGCGACTTGTCCCGTAGTCGCCTTCTTCCCGCGCAGGTGATGATCGAGGAACTCGTTGATGCGCGTGTTTATCCCGCGCCGGACCCGGGCCGGCGCCTTGCTCAGGTTGATCTTCCCTTCCAGTTCCCGGAAGTCGTCGACCGCACATACGCGATGAGCCTTCCCGCAGAGATCGCCCCATTCCTTATCTTTGTTCTGGACGAAGTGCTGGTAGTCACCCAGGTACATCTGGATCGGATACTCCGACCTGAGTGATTTGAGCTTGTTGTAGAAGCGCACCGATTCCATCGTCGGGAACAACGGGTCGGTCCACGCCGCCGCCGCGAACACGGGGACCTTCAAGCCCCCTCGGACGCTCGCCCAGAAATCCGTCTGGTAATAAGCGGAGCGATCCCGGATGAAGGAATCGGCCACGGGTTCGAGGACCGGGTCGCCGCCGTACGGCTCCCCCGCTTGGAGGCGGGCGAACGTGTCGGGCAGCCACTGAGGAAATGTCGTGTGGTCGCCCGTCATCAGGTTGCCGCTCGCGTACAGGCCCGCCACGATGCTCTGCTTCTCCACCCCAAGGGGTTTCCTCGAGATCGCGGTCGCCGGTTTGCTCCCCGCCACAACCGGCGCGCCGGTATCCGGGTCGCGATCGAGGTAGTGCCCTCCGGGGACAAGGGATTCGAGGAGATCGGTCCAGCCGTACTTGGGCACCGCCGCGCCGACTCGCATCGGTATCCCGAACGCCGGGCTCCTCCACTTCGGGTCCGTCAACGCCATCCACGCTAGACCCCCGCCGTAGGAGCCGCCGACGATCCCGACCCGGCTCGGATCGATCTCGAAGAACGGTGTGGCACCCCCCTCGCGCGCCATCTGGTCGTGGTCGGCCAGCAGTCCGATCAGGTACTGGTAGTCGTTGACCTCGTAGCTCCGAGAGTCGAGCTGAGTGGTGCCGGTCGAGCCCCTGTCGTTCTCGTCGCGGAAGCCGCGCGCGGTGTAGGTCACGACGACATATCCCCGCGCCGCCCAATAAGCGTTCGAGTGGTGCCACCGTTCCCCGGAGGCATCGATCGAAGTCGCCTCCCAGGAAGTCTTGTTCCCGCCGCAGCAACCGTGCATCAGAACGATGACGGGACGTCCGGATGCCGGGGCCTTCCTGGTGGGAACCGAGATGTCGACGTCGAGCGAGATCCGGTTCCCGAGCTCGGGACGAAGATCGTCCTCGGCATCGGCGGCCACGGCTTCCTCAAGAGACGCCGGAGGTGGCAATCCGCTCCAATCCCCACCGCCATCCAGCGCGTCCTGGTACTTCACCGGAACGGGGATCGCGTCTGCTCCTCCACCCGCTGGGGGCACGCCGTCGTCGCAGAAGCGGAACGGGAGCTCGCGGTCCCCCGCCTCGGTGGACCCATCGACCGCGTCGATCACATGACAGTGCTCCGGTCGAACCAGGGAGTCGAGCGCGACGAGGGACTCGGCCACCAGGGGGTCTGCCACCTGCGCTCCGGCGCGCGAATCGATCCCCGTCGCGATCGTCGTTGCCGCCACGATGATCGCGACCGCAAGGACGAGCTTGGACCTAACTGCTGAAGTAAGTCTGCCCACCTGAGCCATTGTGCAGGACGCGCAGCATTCTGCCCACCTATGCAAGCCCACCGCCGGAGCAGCTTCGGATGTGGCGCGCGCCACGTCGACCGCTCGCGCTGCCGCCTAACGTCCGGTATGTACCCAACCGACCTACCGAAGGAGCGATCGTGCGAAAGCTGATATTCGTTCTCGTAGTGCCCCTGCTCGCGGCCCCACTGCTGTGGGGCTCCCCCGCTCGTGCCCATGAGGGGTGTGCGTCCGGCACACCGGGCGACGACCACATCGAGTGCACGCGCTTCGACGACGTCCGCGACGGCGACGCCGGAGACGATCACGTCTTCGGTCTTCCGGGCGCGGACCGTCTCTACGGTGGTGACGGCGACGACCACGTCTACGGAGGGATCGGGATCGACATGGTCTCGGGCGATGCCGGTGACGATGCTCTCTACGGCGGACCCGGGAACGATCTGCTCGCGGGCGACGGAGGCGATGACTACCTCAGCGGCGACGAGGGTGACGACGCCCTATCGTCCGGTTCGGGAACCGACGTGGCCGATGGCGGTCCCGGTCACGACCAGATCCAAACCGGCACCGGGAGCGACGAGATCATCGGCGGGGACGGTGACGATCGCATCCGCGCCGGCTCGGGCGCGGATATCGTCCGTGCCTCTGCCGGAGACGATCAGTTGCTCGGCAACGCGGGCGCGGACCGGTTGTTCGGGGGCCCGGGCGACGACCACATCTGGGGAGGTCGCGGCACGGACGGGATCCACGGTGGTCCCGGAAGCGACGACATCTCGACGAGCGACGGCGTCAAAGACCGCGTCTCGTGCGGAGCCGGTTACGACACCGTCACCGCCGACCTCCTCGACCGCATCCTCGAGGATTGCGAGGAAGTGGTCGTCGAGCACGGCTAATTAGCCACGTGGAAGGCGCCGCACATCCCGCTGGTGCACTCGCCGCCCGAAAAGGTTGAGTGACCCGGGACCGTGCAGCGGTAGAGGTACTTACCGGTCTTCTTCGGCTTCTTCGAGAAGTTCCCGTTGGCCGGAAGCGTGAACGACTTGCCCTCCCACTTGCCCTTGTAGAAGGTCAGCTCGTGTGTGTAGGAGGTGGTGTTCTTCCACGCCACCTTGGAGCCCTTCTGGACGTGGGGGTCGTCCGGGGAGAACGAGAAGCTCCCGGGCGACCCCTTCGCCTTGATCTTGACCGCGGCCCCCACGGCCGGGCTCCCGAGGGCCAGCAGCGACGCCAGCACCCCGGCGACCCGGCCGTTCAAGCTGGAAATCCGGCCGTTTGGGCTCGATGTGGCTCATACTCCATTCCCCCGCCGCCGATGACAAGGCCTAGAACCATGGGCCGGCGGATGGGGCCGATGGCACCGAGCATGCAAGCAAGCATGGAGGGACAGACGATGCGGCAGGAGCGTTTCCCCGGCCTGGAGGCAGAGATGGAGCAGGCGCAGCTTCCCGATTGGGAGAAGAATCTCATCGACGATGCGATCGAGCACGCCGAGCGGCGGATCGAGGATGAGAAGCATCGTGCCCGTCGGCGCGCGGTCCAGCTTGCCCGGGAACAGGGCTACCACCGCCTGGCCGTCGAGATCGATGTCGCCCGCCGCTCACGAGTAAACCCCGGTCAGCTCTCCCTGCTGCCCCAGGACCCCACCCTCTTCGACCACGTCTCGTAGCCCGTGGGGGGCCCCATTTCCCGACTCGCCGCCCCATAAGGGACGAAAGCCCTGGACAGGAGCGCGGCCCCACGGCACACTTCGGGCCTCATGCATCGTTCGTTGCTGCGCCTCGCCGTCTTTCTTTTCATCCTGAGCTCCTTCCTCTTGGTCACTCCTCCGGGCGTGCCGGTCGGGGCCTCGGATGGAGTCACGACCGGAACCCCTCAGATCCAGGCGAGAGGTCCGGCGGGAGAGCGAGGCACCGCGGCGCTCTCCGAAGCCGTTGGGGCAGCGAGCCGCAAGCACTGGAAGGAGCGCCTCGACAACATCGTCGGGGGCAGACCGGTGGGGGTTTCCGTCCGTCTCGGGAATGACTATCTGTACAACTGGGACGCGAAACAAAGGCGGGCACCCGCCTCGAACGAGAAGCTCTTGATGTCCATGGCGCTGTTCGATGCGATCGATCCCGCCTCGAGGATGGGGACGAAGGTCGCGGCTCACAAACTGCGCGGCCACAAGATCGTCGGTGACCTGTGGCTGATCGGACGGGGCGACCCGTCGCTGACGGGCGGCGGCTCGTATGGCAAGTCCCTCCCCTTCCCACCGACCCGGATCTCGAGCCTGGCGAGGAAGGTCAAGAAGCTCGGCGTCGCGAGGATCACGGGCTCCGTGAGGGGTGCGATCTCGTACTTCTCCCACGATTGGTTCGCCCCGGGCTGGAAGTCCGACTTCCCTGCCGAGGAGGTCCCGCTTCCCGCCGCGCTGTCCTTCGAGGGAAACACGGCCGGCGAGCGGCACGTCTCCGATCCCGAGCTGAGGGCGGCGCGCTCGCTGACCCGCCGGCTCCGAGCGATCGGGGTCAGAGTGACCGGAGGGCCCGCGGCCGGCGGTCCTCCGCAGGGCCTCACGACCGTGGCCACCGTGCGGTCGGTCCCGCTCGCGCGGATCGTCAGATACGCCAACGTCAACTCGAGCAACTACTTCGCCGAGATGCTCGGGAAGCAGCTCGCGGTCCTCCACGGGGGAACCCCGGGCACGATCGCCAAGGGGGCGGCTGCGATCGAAGCGTGGTCCTCCAGCCGCGGCGTCACCGTCGTCACCAACGACTCATCCGGACTGTCGTACTCCAACCGCGTGGCCCCCAAGGGGATGGTGCGACTCCTGGAGGCAGCGGCCGTCGAACCCTGGGGCGGGGTGCTGCGCTCGACCCTCGCGACCGGCAACCAGGGGACGCTCGAGGGCCGCCTCCACGGAGTCAGACTCCGCGCCAAGACGGGCACCCTCGTGGGACACTCAGCGCTCTCCGGCTACGTGTTCCTACAACGACTCGACACGTGGGCGTCGTTCTCGATCATCTCGGAAGGCATGGAGAAGTCGACCGCGGTCGACATCGAGGACCGGATCGTGACGCTGTTAGAGAAGCGGGCGAACTAGCTCGTCCGGCTAGATCACTTCTCGGTCTCTGACGACTGTGCGCTCCTCGCGGCGACTCCCCCACGGGCCGACGCTGCTCCAGAACAGCAGCGACAGGAAGAATCCGACGGCTCCGACGACCATCAGGATCACGCCTACGGTGTTGATGTTGATGCCGCTCGCGTCGACCTCGACCGCCCATGTCAATATCGCTCCGGCGGCGAGTAGGAACAAGCTGACTCCGATACGCATCGCTCCAAG
>JAENWQ010000192.1 GCA_016649855.1 Actinomycetota bacterium
TCGCCCGAGAGCGCAACGGGAGCTCCTCACAAGCCGAACCGGCCCCCCAACATCCTGCTGGTGGTTGCCGACGATCAGCCTCTTGGTGCCATGGAGGTGATGACCGAGACCAGGCGGTGGTTGAGGCGCAACGGCACGAAGTATCCCAACGCGTACGCAACCACCCCGGTCTGCTGTCCGTCGCGGGCATCGATACTCACAGGTCGCTACGCTCACAATCACGGGGTTCTCCAGAACGGCCAGGCGAGCGCCCTCGACACGACCACCGTGATCGAGCGCGTCCTGAGCGAGGGCGGTTACACGACCGCCGCGTTCGGGAAGTTCTTGAACTCCTGGGATGTGGCGGTGCCTCCTCCCTCGTTCGATCAATGGGCTGTCGTGGCGCGCTCGGCTTACGCCTACTGGGGCGGCACGTGGAACGTCGAGGGCGAGGTAAAGACCATCAGGCGTTACGGCACGACTTACGTCGGGGATAAGGCCCAGAAGTTCATCGAGGAAGCCGAGGATCGTGACAACCGGCCCTGGTTCGCATACCTCGCTCCGCCCGCTCCGCATTGGCCCTTCAATGCAGAGGAGCGCTATAGAGATCGGAACTTTGCCGACTGGGAGGGCGACCCGTCCAACTTCGAGGACAACCCTCTTGTCGATCCGGGTGGGAGGACGGACAAACCCCCGTATGTCCAGGAGTTCCACAGGAGCTACGGTGAAGGCCGCAACATGAGGGAGAAACAGTTCCGCACGCTGTTCTCCCTTGACGACATGATGGAACAGCTCAGGGGCGTGCTCGATGCCACTGATGAGGCGTCCAACACGGTCGTCATCTATCTCTCCGACAACGGGTTCCTGTGGGCGCAGCACGGGATCATCGGCAAGTTCACGCCGTACGTCGAATCCGTCAGGATCCCCGCGCTCATCCGGTGGCCGAAGGACATGGATGTACCGGCCGTAGACGACCGGCTGGTTGCCAATATCGATATCGCCCCGACGATGCTTGACGCCGCCGGTCTCTCAGCCGGACCCGACTTCGTTCCGGACGGTCGTTCACTGCTTGATCAAAGCTGGGAACGGGAGAGGCTGCTAATCGAAGCCTGGGCCGAGCGACGGAGTGTCCCGACCTGGGCAGGGTTCATCTCCGCTTCCGAGTCCTACGTCGAGTACTACGACACAGACGACACCACGATCACCTTCCGGGAGTACTACGACCTCGTGGATGATCCCTACCAATTGACGAACCTCTTGGGCGACATCGATCCGTTGAACGACCCACCGGACGCGGGCCAGATGTCGTTCGAGCTGTCGGGGGCAAGGCGCTGCGAGGGGCCGTACCAATGCCCCTAACGTCCGAAGCATCCCGTTCCTAACCCGACCGCGAGGGCGCTCCAGGAGTTAGGTTTTCGACATGCGTGCGCCGGCACGCCTCGGGGTTTCGTAAGGGGGGAGCATGGCTACGACAGGGGTGCCAGCGGAGTCTCGTCGGGTCGTCGGATACCTTCCACCGGATGTTCCCCCTCCGGGGGCATTGGTCAGCCTTGGGTTGCAACATGTTCTGACGATGTTCCCGGCGACCGCATTGGTCGCCATCATCACCGGTTTCGATGTCGCGGTCACGGTGTTCGCGTCTGGACTCGCTACGGTCATCGCGTGTGTCGGTTCTCGCCGGCGCATCCCTCTCTACTACGGTGGAAGCTTCGCCTATCTGGCTGCCGTCGTCGGGGTGGTGGGGGCCGAGTACGGCAGCCACGAACTCGCGCAGGTCGGTATCGTCGCGACGGGTGTTCTCAACATCCTGGTCGGTTGGACCATCCAACGGGTCGGCAAGGAGAATCTCGACAGGGTTCTGCCCGCGTCCGTAACCGGTCCGATCGCGATCGTGATCGGGATCGCCCTCGCCAAGGAAGCTCTCGACATGGCCACGATCAACTGGGGGATCGCGCTGTGCACGATGGTGGCAACCATCCTCTTCTCGGTTTACCTGAGAGGACACGGGCTCATCGGCATGCTGCCCATCCTCCTCGGGTTGATCTTCGGCTACGTGATAGCCGCCATCGCTGGTGACGTGGACCTCACGGCGGTAAGAGAGGCGGCGTGGCTCAGCGTGCCCGATTTCCAATTACCGGCATTCACGGATCCAAACGCGTGGCGAGCGATCGTGGCGATCGCTCCGATCGCCATCGCGACCATCCCGGAGAGCACCGCTCACCTCTATCAGGTGAGTCTGTACGTCGATGAAGCCGCCGATGAGATGCACCGGCCGCGTCTCGGGATCAAGAAGCTGGTCGGACTGAACCTGATCCTCGACGGTCTGTCCGACATCACGAACGGGATGCTGGGCGCATCGTCGGGAACCAACTACGGCGAGAACAACAGCCTCATGGCGATCACCCGTAACTTCTCGGTTCCGGTGCTTATCGCGGCGGGTGTCATCGCGATGTTGCTGGGCTTCGTAGAGAAGTTGTCCGCGCTCGTAGGAGGCATCCCTGTAGCGGCGGGGGCCTTGCGATCTACCTCTTCGGCGTCATCGCCGTTCAGGGCATCGCTCTGATGATGTCCGAGAAGGTGGATCTCTTCGACCCCCGCCAACTCGCGATCACATCGGTCGTCCTGGTGGTCGGGATCGGCGGAGACATCTTCGAGGGCGGCAACCTGCCGTTCTTCAACTGGGAGCTCCCGGCGATCGCATCGGCGGCCGTGGCGGGGATCCTCCTCAACCTCCTCTTCCTGATCCTCGATAACCTCATCGGGCGACCCGAACCGGCTCCCCCGCCACCCATAAAGACAGCCGACGTCGTCGACTAGGCGGTCGGCTGGATGGAGCTGGACCCGGAGATAAGGGACTACTACAACCGCGGTGAAGAGGCAGATCGGCTCGCCGGAGGGTTCCCCAGCCGATCTGCGACCTCGGTGACCTTCCAGCCGTCTTGGACCACGGCCATGACCGCCTGATAGCGCTGCTCCATGACGCTCAGCTCCACTAGGTGCACCGCACACCTCCTGTTCCGATGGACTCGAAAACCAGGAGACCGCGAGGTGTAACGGATCAGCCGGAGCACCTGTAAACCATCAGGCGGAGCCGTGTAACCGATCAGGTGACGCCGGAGTGTCAAGCATCACCCGGAGCACGACAACCCTCGGTGGGCCGCCAGGGACTCGAACCCTGCCCGCCGGATTAAAAGTCCGGTGCTCTACCAGATGAGCTAGCGGCCCACGAAAGAGACAGACTATCGGGCGGCGGGGTGATGCTTCCGCACGATCAGCGTGAGGCCGTCTACACCGATGACCTCGACCTCGTCGCCGGCGTCCGCTCCGTCCTCGCAGCGCGCGGTCCACAGTTGTCCGTTCAGGTGTACCTGGCCCTCGGGCCTGCAGGTCCTGGTGATCCTGCCGAGCGTTCCGGCGATCGCCTCGACGCCGGTGATCGATCTGACCCCGCGCCAGCGCAGGTAGAGCCAGATCTCGAACACCTCCCAGACCATGAGGGGGATCAGGGCCAAGTAACGCCATGGAGGCTCAAGGAAGATGAACGAGAGGATGGTGCCGATCACGAGGCTCACGGTTCACTCCCTCCCGCGCGGGACCAAGCGGTAGCCGACGTTCCTTTTCGTTTCGATCAATGCTTCGTGCTCTGCCCCGAGCTTCGCTCGCAATCGGCGGATGTGAACGTCGACGGTGCGCGTGCCTCCGTAATAGTCGTATCCCCACACCTCGCGGAGCAGGAGGTCGCGGTCGCACACCCTGCCGGGCCGTTGCGCGAGGAACTTCAGGAGTTCGAACTCCTTGTAGGTCAGGTCGAGCGGGCGCCCCCTTACGTACACCTGATAGTTCTCGGGGTTCACGGTGAGCTCACCGACCTTGAGGACGGTCGCTTCGTCGCCGTGGCCAGCCCTCCTCAGGATCATGGCCAGGCGCGCCGAGATCTCATCGGTGGTGGCGGAGATGAGGAGGAAGTCGTCCGCTCCCGACTCGAAATGGAACGACGTGATCGTGTGCTGGTCGACGATCACGACGATCGGTGGCAGCCCTATCTCCCAAGCCAGTGACAGACGCCGTGTGGCGTCCTCGGCAACCTGGGTGTCCCGGGTGGCATCCACGAGGATCAGGTCCGGGTGCAGGGGGATCAGATCCTGAGTCGAGGTCGTCTTGAGGCCCGCCTGCTTGACGTCGTACGGCGCTAACGGGAAGCCGGGGAGGAGCTCGCGGACGTCCGTCGCGCCATCGGTCAGGAGCAAGACGGAGATCGAGGTCCCTCTCATGATCGTCCGCCCGGGTTGGGGAAACCCTGCCGCCGGGCGTCTTCCCGCCACCTGTTGGTGATCGGGAGCCTCCGGTCACGGCCGAACGACTTTGTCGTCACCTTGATACCGGGGGGAGCCTGGCGCCGCTTGAACTCCGCGCTATCGACCATCCGGATCACGGCTTCGACCACGGCGGGATCGTTGCCGTCGTCGACGATCTCTTTGAAGCCGCGGTCGTCTTCGATGTACGCCTCCAGGATCGGATCGAGGACCCGGTAGGCCGGGAGCGAATCCTCGTCCTTCTGGCCGGGGCTGAGTTCGGCCGACGGGGCTTTGCCGATGATGTTCTCCGGGATGACCGGTGAGACCCCGTTGCGCCACCGAGCGAGATCGTAGACTTCGGTCTTGAAGACATCCTTGAGCACCGCAAGTCCTCCGGCCATGTCTCCGTAAAGCGTCGCGTAACCGACCGCCATCTCCGATTTGTTACCGGTCGCGAGGACCAGGGGCCCGTAACGGTTGGATATCGCCATCAACAGGTTGCCGCGGATGCGCGCCTGGAGGTTTTCCTCGGCGAGGCCCATCTCTACCGGACCGAACGCACCTTCGAGTATCTCGAGGTAGCTCTCGTACGCACCCGCTATCGGGATCGTGATGAGTTCGATGCCGA
>JAENWQ010000130.1 GCA_016649855.1 Actinomycetota bacterium
GCCGAGCTCGGTCGCGCTGTCCCACCGTCCCGGTCCGGCGATGTCGAGATGAGCCCAGGGGATGCCGTCGCCGACGAACCTCTGGAGGAAGAGCGCTGCGGAGATCCCGCCCCCCTCACGCTTACCTACGTTCTTCTGATCAGCCACATCGGAATCGAGTTGCTTCTCATAACCCGGATACAGAGGCATGGGCCAGAGGTCTTCTCCGGCAACGTTTCCGGCCGCCCGAAGCTCCTTCGTCAGAGTGTCGTCGTTCGAGAACAGTGCCCCGACGCTCTCTCCGAGGCCGATCACGATGTGTCCGGTGAGCGTCGCGATGTCGACCATGGCATCGGGCGGGTCTTCGGAGGCGAAAGCGAGCGCGTCGGCGAGGATCAGACGGCCCTCGGCGTCCGCGTTGCTCATCTCGGTGGTGCGTCCCCCGTAGTGGACGAGCACGTCGTCGACCCTCATCGCGGCCGGGCCGATCATGTTCTCGGTCATCGGGATGAGCGCGCGAACCGACACGGGTACGTCCAGTTTCGGGAGGGCGCTCATGACCGCGATCACCGCTGCCCCTCCGGCCATGTCGGTCTTCATGTTCTGCATACCGGCCGGCGTCTTGATCGTGAGCCCGCCCGAGTCGTACGTGACGCCCTTCCCGATGATCGTGACCCGCGCAGTCGCTCCGGTAGGGGAGTAGTTCAGTTCCACGAGTCGAGGAGGTTCCGCCGAGCCTCGAGCCACCGCGAGTAGACCGCCGAAACCGCGCGCCGCTAGTTCGGCTTCGTCGAAGACCTTGCAGCTCAGCCCGGCAACGTCGGCGATCTCAGCCGCCCGCTCGGCGAAGACCGTGGGGGTCAGCCGGTCGGGGGGATCGTTGACCAGATCGCGTGCCGCGTTCGTGGCCTCGGCATAGATCTGTCCCCGGTCCGCCGCGCGTGTCGAAGCGCACACCACGAGGCGAGTGGTGTGCTCAACCTGTTCCTCCGCCGAGACGTACTTCTTGAACCGGTAGGAGGCGAGCAAGTGGCCCTCGACCGCGGCGGCCGCGGCGTCATCTCCCATCCCACCCGCGAGCGCGGTGACGACCTCGGTGCGGTCGGCGAGCCTTTTCGCGGCCGCACCTGCCGTCCGCCGTACCTCGGTGGGACCGACGCCGTCCTCCGGCCCGAGGCCCGCGACCACGATGACTCCCGCGGGTAGCCGGCCGAGGGTGGTGATCAGCGAGGTCGTGCCGACCTTCCCTTTGAAACGGGCCTCTCTCAAGGCTTCCGAGAGCAACCCGCCGAGGCGCTCGTCGGCCTCGGCCCCCACGCGTGCGAGTTGCGGACCGCCGGCGCCCTCGAAGGCGCCGACCACGAGGGCGTTGCAGTCGATGTCGAGGGGGTTCTCCTCGGTCGTGACGATCTGGGGTGGCATTCGGAGCTCCTCGATCCTCGGGGGTTGCCTCATCTATAACAGGGCCGCGGCGGGGGAAAATCCGCCTCTACCGGGCTTTTCGGAGGTACCTTCAGCGCGCCGGGAAGTCCGTCTAGCTTGGGGAAGAGCTCTGACACTCCTTTTCTTGGTCATCCTCGGGGTGGCATGGATAGCCGTCCTTACCCCCGCGATCGCGCGGGCTCGGAGGGGGACGCCGATGTCGACCGCGGAGCGGTTCCGTCACAGCATGCAGCTTCTTTCACCGCGCTTAGGGGAGGAGGGTCGCTGGGTCGTCGTCCCGGGGAGCGTGCGCACGAAGCCGTCGTCACAACGCCGCGCTCTCAGGCAGCAACGGGTCCTCAAGCGACGCCGCTTCGTCCTGGTCGTCCTGGTGTGGATGGCAGCGGGGTCCTTGGCGACGGCACTGCTTGGTGCGCCGGGCGGTTGGATCCCCCCCATCGCGATCGACGCGGCGCTGGTCGGCTACGCCGCCTTCCTCATCGAGACCAAGCGGAGGCGCATCGAGCGCAGCCGTAAGGTGCGCCCGATCGATCAGAGGCGGGCACGCCGCGAGGCGGAGTTCGATTTCTTCGAGCCGGCCATCTCCAAGTAATCCCGTTGGACCTCTCCGAACTATCCGCAGATCTGAGGTCGGAGTTCGATGCCAAGACAGAGGCACGCGAGCGCGCTCTGGCATCGGCGCGCAGCGCGGTCAGGTCGTGCGGGAACGCCATCCGGGCCCTTCACCGTCACGAGACCCTGGGGGCGACCCAACTGCTCGACGCCGCGCAGGGTGAGATCGATTCCGCGAGGGCTTCCCTCGAGGGGCATGAGGACATCCGGTACACGGGCTTCATCCACGACGCCGAGAAGGAGCTTGCCGAAGCGCGCATCACGTTCGCACTCATCACCGACGGCGTTTTTCCCACGCATCTATCACTCGGTCTTCCTCCGGCCGCGTTCGCCAAGGGGATGGCCGAATCGATCGGCGAGATCAGGCGGCACATCCTCGATCTGATGCGCCACGGCGAGCTCGAACGCTGCGAGCATCTCCTGGGCGCGATGGACGACATGTACTACGTGCTCGTGTCGATGGATTATCCCGACGGCATAACGTTCGGCCTCAGACGCCTCACCGACGTCGCCCGGTCGCTGATCGAGCGCACGCGCGGCGACTACACGACCTCGGTGATCCAGTCGTCGCTCCAGAAGGCGCTGACCGACCACGCCGCCAGGCTGGACGGCTGAGCGGGGACTCCAAGCGGGACGAACCTCGGTGTCGGCTAAAATGACCTTCTTCGGGCCTGTAGCTCAGTTGGTAGAGCGCACCCCTCGCACGGGTGAGGCCAGCGGTTCGAATCCGCTCAGGTCCACTCGAAGCATGGGCGTTCGGCCGAGCGAAGCAATGGTCGCAGAAGGTCAATCCGTGCCCATTTCGATCCTGTGGACGAGGCGCTTGCCCTTCTTCCCGCACAGTTGCTCGAGGTTGATGCCGCCTGACTCGTTCCTCCGGCGGACCCTCTTCTTGATGGACCCGTTCTCGAGACGTCGGTAGAGATCCTCTCCCGGACACGCGGTCGCCGCGTAGTCCCTGTGCCCCCTTATCCGACCGATCGGTATGTCGAAGAGGCGCGTCGCCCACGCGGCGACATCACACAGCGACGCTAGTTGCTGTGACGAGATGTCCTGCTCTTCGAAGTTGCCCTCGCACATCAGGAGCAAGTGGCCCTTGGTCGGGTATTCCGTGAAGGTATCGCCCCTCGCCCAACGAGGTCGGCCTTTGTAGATGTGCCCGTGTCGATCGATCATGAAGTGGTAGGCGATATCGGGGAATCCCGAATCCTGGTGGTAAGCCTGAGCCCCGCGCAGCGCAGCTGGCGCGTCTCTGTTCTGGGCGAGCACAACCCCCGAGTGATGGATCGTCACCCGCTCGATCTTGTGATGCTTGAACTTTCCGCTGGGAGGCTTGGCGCCCCATGCCGCTCGGCAGACGACATCGTCGGCTCCCTTGTCTGCCCACGCGGCGGCGTTCAGGAGGGGGACGAGGGCGCCAGCAGCACCCGTGCCGATGAAGCGGCGTCGAGATACATCCTGCTGCCGACAATCGGTGCACATGAGATAGGAGACTCACCCCCGGGAGAGCCCAAGTCAACACGGCTGGAGGTGGGGAAGCTGAAGGACACGGTCTCCGGTGGACTCGGTAACGACACGATCTATGCAAGTGACGGAGACAACGTCGTCAACGGTGATGATGGCAACGACGTTGTTACCGCGGGATTCGGCACCAACACCATCAACGGTGGTGTAGGAACCCAGCAACTCGAACATGGCCCGGGTCTATAGCCCGGGCCATGTCGCGTTCCGAGCGCTCTCCGGTTTAGGGTTGGCCAATGAAGATCCGCGCGAGCATCGTCATCATGTTGGTCTGCCTGGTCGCGTTCGCCGCCTGCGGCGACGACGAGGTAACGAAAACGGGCGAGGACGCGGCCCCGGGCGGCTTCGCGTCCGAGGACGGTTGCGTTGAGGGTCAGGAGACGACCACGGACTCCGGCTTGGTCATCACCGACGTCAAGTGCGGTGACGGGGTCGAGCTCGAATCCGGAGACATCGCGGTGGCCCACTACACCGGCACCCTCGAAGACGGAACGGTGTTCGACTCATCGACCGACGGTGATCCGGTCCCGTTCGAGATCGGAACCGGTTCCGTGATCCCGGGATGGGATGAAGGTATCCCCGGCATGAAGGTGGGCGGCAAGCGCACCCTGGTGATCCCGCCCGATCTCGCCTACGGGCCCGACGGTTCCGGCCCCATCCCTCCCAACGCCACCCTCACCTTCGAGGTCGAGCTGATCGACGTTGAGAAGGACAGCTAGATCCAGCACCATCCGTCCGGTGATCCCTCGTAGCCCTCAGGTTTGGTGCAGCTCTCGAACCAGATCCGGGCGCGCCAGGCGTCTTCGGAGATCGGCCGGTTGAGCGCCAGCGGCATGAAATAGATGAAGAAGCCGATCGCCCCGGCGACGAACACCGCGACCGCGATCCGTGCCTCGATCCCGTCTCCGATGCGCACGGCGACGTATGCCAGCGCGAGGTACATGAACGGCACCGCGGGAAGCATGTAGAAGAGGAAGATCGCGCCTCGTCCGGTGGACTGAACCAGCCACGGCAGGTACGCGAAGAGAAAGCCGGCGAGGATGACTCCTTCAGGTGACTCCACCGATCGAGCGCGCACCCACCGGTAGCCGGTGAACGCAAGGGCGAGAAGCGACGACCACCACACGAACGGACTGCCGAAGGCCATGATCTCGCGGTACGTGCCTCCGCTCGAGTCGAAGAAGTAAGAGACCGGACGCTTCACCAGCGGCCACGTCCACGGCGGTGACTGGTAGCCGTGCAGCTGGGTCAGGTGGGCGTGATAGTCGAGCATCGAGAACTGCTGCTCCCACACGGCCCGAAAGAAGGATCCATCGGACCAGGGCAGAGCCAGGAAGGCTCCCTCGACCCGGCCCAGGTACGTGACGACATAGAGGGCCAGGGGAACGAGAACGAAGAACACTGCGCACGAGGCGAGCTCCGACATCAGGCCGCTCACTACCGGGCGGCCGGCGTCAGATCGCCGCCGCCGGCCGATCTCCCACGCGACCACCAGTGCCATCGCGAGGGGGAGGAAGAAACCACCCGACCACTTCGATGCCACCGCGCCTCCGAGCATCAGACCGGCGCCCAGTCTCAAGGCGGTACTGGCTGCGGCGCCCGCGTTCCTGCGGTCTCGATCGACCACCAGGAAGAGCAGGGCCGCGAGGGCGAACATCGGCAGGAAGATGTCCAACATCGAGATGCGCGACTGCACGAGGTGGAGAAGGTCGATCGCCAGCAACCCGGAGGCGAGCGCTGCGCCCAACGTCGATCGCAGCAACCGCTTCGCCAGGAGGTAGAGAAGGACGATCGTGATGGTTCCGGCAGCGGCTGCCGCTGCCCGCCACCCGAAGGAGTCGTAACCGAACAGCTTCACGCCGATCGAGAGAAGCCACTTCCCGAGCGGAGGGTGCACCAAGGTCTGCTCGTAGTCGAGCGGACAAACCTTGGCGGCTCCTCTGGCGTAGTAGCAGGCGTCCTTCGCGTAATAGACCTCGTCGAACACCAGGCTGCCCGGTTTGCCGAGCGAGACGAACCGGAGGAGACCCCCGGCCAGGGTGATGATCGAAACGATCAGATAGTCAAGGCGCCCGAGATGAGCGCGCCGATCTATGGAGTTCCTTTCAGGTGATGTCTCTTCGGGTGCGCTCACGACGTGGAGCATAGTTAGTCTCCTGACCGTGCGAACGCTCAGTGCAGGACTCGACTCCCTCAGAAGGACCCCGGCGGCCCTTCTGCCCATGGCCCTCGAAGGGATCGTTGCCGCCGGTTTCTATCTCGCCGGACGCATGCCTCAGGGAGGCGCGGGAGCATCGGCGTTCGGCGTGTTCCCTTTCGACGTCTACTTCGATCTGAAGCAAGCGGTCGCGTTCGCTCCGGGGTGGCTCTGGTTCGTGGCCGCGGTGGGTGTTTCCGTTTTCGTGAGGGCCGTGGTTCTTGCCTCGACCGTGTGGCTGTCCGAGGAACGCCGCGACGACCTCGGCCCCGTCCTCGCCCGCGCTGCGATGTTGTCGGCACGCGCCGCCCTCACGCTGTTCCCGGCCGCGGCGATGTTCTTCGTCGGTGTCGCTACCCGCTACACCCCGTTCGTTCTGCTGGCGGCCCTATTGGGGCTGTTCCCGGCCGCCTCTCTCGCCGGCCGGGGGGTGCGGCTGGAAGCGTCTTCGGAGGACGGACGGAGAGACCGACCCGGGAGACATCCCGGACTGTCCGGGGTTCTCGGATACGGGTACCTCGTGGCCGCATCAGGCGCGGCGATCGCGGTGCTGTCCGAACGCGGGACGTGGGCGCCGGCACTGTTCGTCGCCTTGATGGGTCCGGTGCACGGATTGATCTTCCTCGGCTGGCGGGAGCGGTCTCTGAGTACCGAGTCGAGGTCACCCCGGTTGTCCCTCGCCGTCACCCTGGTGGTCTTCGGTGCCTTGTTGGGCAACAGCATGCTCGACCGGTCGGTCCGTGAACCGGTGCCCGAAGCCCGCCCGGACGCAGAGGGCCGGCTGCTGATCCTGAGCGGGGTGGACTCCGCTACCGATCGTGGCTCTCTGTACGGGTTCGACCCGCGTGCGATCGGGTTCCCTCTCGAGTCCGCGACCTTGCTGTCGTATCGACGGGGGGCTCGTCCCTACGTCGCCCGGGACACACGCGGGGATCTCGACGAGATCGCACGGATCATCTCGGAGCAGACAGCGGGGTTCGATCCGCCCCGGTTCCTCTTCGGCCACTCGCAGGCGAGTCAGATCCTCGATCGGATGATCGCCCATGGCCTGCCGGCGCCCGAGGGCGGAGCCGTGCTCGCTCCTTCCGCCCCGTACCCGCCACCCGTCGACGTGCCGCCGTCGGGCGTCAACCAACCGGGCCGGGTCGGCGGTGATCTCGGCCGGGGCTTCGCGCGTCTGCTCGATCTCGTGGGACTTGAACCGTTCGATCTCGGAGCTCCGGCTTCGCCCACCAACCTCGACGCGGTCGATGCGTCGGAGGGAACCATCCCCCGGCTGTCCGTCTGGGCTCTTGCCGACTCCGTGTGGTTGTCCGGCGACTGGAGACACCAGGGAGGAGTGAACGTCGTCGCTTTCACCGATCACGTCGGAGTGATCAACGACCCGTTGGCAGTGGACGCGGTCGCCGGGTTCTTCGCCGGCCGGCATCTGGAGGGAGACGATCTGTCGTGGAGAGGCTTCACGGCCTCTGCCATCAGGTACGTGTTCGAGCCGTGGCGTCCTCAATGATCCACCCCGCCGGGTCTCCTGCGAGGATGGGGACGTGACGGGCAAGCTGATCCTCTGCGGGACGCCGATAGGGAACCTCGAGGACATGTCTCCGCGGGCTGAGCGATCCCTCAAAGAAGCCGACGTGGTCGCTTGCGAAGACACCCGGAGAACGCGCAAGCTTCTGACCCACTTCGGGATCAGGGCCAAGGACCTCGTCGTCTATCACGAGGGTAACGAACGCCGCCAGGCGAGCGGACTGTTCGAGCGCATCCTTTCAGGAGAGACCGTCGTCCTCGTTTCGGATGCAGGGATGCCGGGGTTGTCCGATCCCGGCTACCGGTTGGTCAAGCTCTGTGCGGATCAAGGTGTGACGGTCGAAGTCGTACCCGGTCCTTCGGCTGCGGTCGCGGCTCTGGCGATATCGGGCCTTCC
>JAENWQ010000237.1 GCA_016649855.1 Actinomycetota bacterium
ATCGCCGGCTACCGGAAGCTGCTTCCCAAGGATCTGCAGGACATCATCTACTCGATGCTGTCCCAGAGGCAGCGGAAGCAGTTCGAAGAGGAGCTCGAGCTGGACATGTCCTTCGCTCTTCCGGGACGGGCCCGCTTCAGGGTGAACGTGTTCCGCCAGCGGGACTCGCTCGGTACCGCGATGAGACTGATCCCGCATGAGATCGACTCGATGGAGAAGCTCGGTCTGCCGTCGGTGCTGAAGGAGTTCACGCGCCTCAGACGCGGCCTGGTCCTCGTTACGGGCGTCACGGGTTCGGGGAAGTCGACCACGCTCGCCTCGCTCATCGATGAGATCAACACCTCGCGCGCCGACCACATCATGACCATTGAGGATCCGATCGAGTTCCTCCACCGGCACAAGAAGTCAGTCGTCAACCAGCGCGAGATCGGTGCCGACACGCACGGCTTCGCCAAGGCACTCAGGCACGTTCTGCGACAGGACCCCGACGTGATCCTCGTCGGAGAGTTGAGAGACCTCGAGACGATCCAGACCGCTCTGACCGCGGCGGAGACCGGCCACCTCGTGTTCGCCACCTTGCACACGCAGGATGCACCGGGGTCGGTCGACCGGATCATCGACGTCTTCCCACCTCACCAGCAGAACCAGATCAGGATCCAGCTCGCGGGAACCCTCGTGGGCGTGGTGTCGCAGCAGCTCGTCCCCAAGATCTCCGGCGGACGGGTCTGTGCCTGTGAGGTGCTGGTCGTCACCGACGGGGTCCGGAACCTGATCCGGGAGGGAAAAACCCACCAGATCTACACCGCGATGCAGTCCGGAGGTAAGCACGGGATGCAGATCATGGACGCCCATCTGGGCGAGATGGTCAAGTCCGGCGTCATTTCTTACGAGATAGGTCTGGAGAGGTGTCATCACGTCGAGGAGTTCAAGCGACTGGCAGGGAAGGCGTAACCGATGGCCGAATCGTTCGCTTACACGGTAAGGACCCGGCAGGGGAAGATCGTCGCGGGCAAGATGGAGGCCGACGGCGAATCTGCGGTCGCGCTCCGGCTCCGGGCTAAGGGTCTCATCCCGATCCAGATCGACAAAGCAGCGAAGATCTCGGCCAAGACCGAGCTTCACATCCTTCCGCAGCGGGTCAAGCTGCGGGACATGGCGATCTTCGCGCGCCAGTTCGCCACCATGATCAACGCGGGCCTGTCGCTCCTGCGCACGCTGAACATCCTCGGCGAACAGACCGAGAACCCCATGCTGGCGAAGCACATCCTGCTCGTGCGCGACGACGTCGAGCGGGGTTCGAGCCTCTCGGCTGCGATGTCGAAGTATCCGAAGATCTTCAACCCGCTGTTCATCTCGATGGTCAAGGCGGGGGAGACCGGCGGACAGCTCGACATCGTGCTCGAACGGGTCGCGAACGGCTTCGAGACCGACTACAAGCTGCGGCAGAAGGTCAAGTCGGCGATGACCTACCCGGTCGTGGTCGCGTTCATAGCGGTTGCGCTGGTCAGCGTCATGCTGGTCTTCGTCGTGCCGACGTTCGCCAACATGTTCACCGGGCTCGGCGGGACCCTGCCGCTACCCACCAAGATCCTCCTCGTCCTGAGCGAGAAGTCCAAGATCCTGATCCCGCTGTTCGTCTTCCTGAGCGTCGGAGGGGCCTTTGCCTACAAGCGGGCCAAGCAGACGAGCGCCGATGCCAGGTTGTTCTTCGACAAAGCCAAGTTGAAGGTCCCCGTCTTCGGGGAGCTGTTCCAGAAGGTGGCGATCTCGCGCTTCGCCCGCACGCTCGCCCTGTTGCTGAAAGCCGGTGTCCCCGTGCTGCAGGCATTGGACATCGTGTCGGAATCAACCGGCAACGAGGTCCTGGCGCGCGCCGCGCAGGACGTCAAGGAGAACGTTAGGCGAGGAGAGTCGATGGCGGCTCCGTTGGAGCGCCATGAGGTCTTCCCACCCATGGTCGTTCAGATGATCTCGGTCGGGGAGGACACCGGCTCCGTCGACGCGATGCTCGACAAGGTCGCGGACTTCTACGACCAGGAGGTCGAGTCGACGACCGAGTCGCTGACATCCCTGATCGAGCCGGTGATGATCGCCGTGCTCGGGGGCATCGTCGGGTCGATGATCATCGCCCTCTACATGCCGATGTTCAAGATCTTCGATCTCGTCAAGTAGATGCCTCTCCGCGCGAGCCAGACGTTTGACGTAGTCGCGCTTCAGACCTTGGTTCCGGGTGGAGTTCCGGATCCGTTCTCAAGTTCGGGAAATGCCATACCGATAAATGCTTTGAGGCGGAACCGTTCCGGCTCACCCAGGTGGACAACACCAGAAGGAGGCCCACCATGATGTCGAAGTTGCGAGCATCAAGGGAGCGGGATGAGCGCGGTTTCACCCTCATCGAGCTCCTGGTAGTGATCCTGATCATCGCGATCCTCGCGGCGATCGCAATCCCGGTCTTCCTCCGTCAGAGGGAGAAGGGTTGGGTTGCCCAGACCGAGTCTTCGCTGGTGAACGCGAGGAACTCGATCGAAGCCTTCGGAACAGGGAACCAGGGCAGCTACACGGGTATCGAAGACGCCGGGGCGCTTGCCGACGCCGGCTACAACGAGACCGACACCGTCACTCTGACGGTACAGGTAACGGACGATGGAAATGCGTGGTGCGCTCAGGGTGACCACGAGAGCCTCGACGCCATGTACGCGGTCTCGAGCGAGAGCGGGAAGCCTCAGACAGGAACGTGCGTTTCGGGAGTGTTCACAGCCCCAGCCCTGTAAGCACCAGAACGCGAGTCACAGAGGGGGGCGGGCAACCGCCCCCCTGTTCTATTTGGTGTCAAGTCCGTGCCCCGAAGTGACGAAGTAAAACTCAGACAGTCGGCCCTTCGGGCCGTGGACCAGAACGAAAGGCGCAGGGGCAGGGGACATGATCGGATCACTCAGGAGTAACCGGCGCGGCAACGAGGGTGGGTTCTCGCTCATCGAGTTGCTGGTCGTCATCTTGATCCTGGGGATCCTCATGGCGATCGCGATCCCGAGGTTCCTCGGGGCGAAGAGCCATGGACAGGACAGCCAGCCCCAGGCCTCGCTACGGGCCGCCCTATCGGCCGAGCGCACCAACTACGTCGACTTCCAGACCTACACCACGGATCAGACGAAACTGCGAGCCATCGAGCCGAACGTGGTCTGGTCGACGACCGACGCCAAGCAAAGCGGCGTGATGGTCGCAATCAACTCCGCCGGCACCGCGGTCGTGCTGGTCTCGACCAGCGCCTCCGGCAACCAGTTCTGCATCATGAGCCTGGCGACCGACGTGAGCTCGAACGGACAGACCACGGCAGGCACCTACTACGGCAAGAATTCCGGCACG
>JAENWQ010000242.1 GCA_016649855.1 Actinomycetota bacterium
CCCTTCGGCCAGCGTGTCGCCCGCGCGGATCATCATCTTGGAAGGAACGCAGCCCCAGTAGGGACATTCGCCTCCCACGAGCTTCTTCTCGACGGCGAGAACCTTGAGGCCGGCGTCGGCGGTACGGCCGGCGACTTCCTCGCCGCCCACGCCCATGCCGATGACGATGAGGTCGTAGGACTCAGCCACTATCGATCCCTTCTTTCGCCTGACTCCTGACTACGGTTTCTCCATGCCGGGCCACCCACAGCGATCTCCTCGCCAGAGGCTACTCGGAGAGCGGGTAGGTTCCCTCGATGCGACGTATCGCCAGGTTCTTCGCCGGTCCCGTGATGGCCTTCGCCGGCATCTATCACTTCGTCGTGCCCCGGACCTATGCCTCGATCATCCCGGATGCCCTCCCGTTCCACATGCCGCTCGTCTACGTCTCCGGGGTCGCCGAGCTGCTCGGTGCACTCGGGACGATGCATCCGAAGACGCGGAGACCGGCGGGGTGGTTCCTGATCGCGACGCTCATCGCGGTGTTCCCGGCGAACGTGAACATGGCGCTTCGCCCGGAGGAGTACCCGGGCGTCCCCGGGGGCCGGATAGCTCTCATCGCGAGGCTCCCGCTGCAGGCCTTGTTCATCTACTGGGTATGGCTGGCGACGCTCAAAGACGATCCCCACCCGGCCGGAACAGAGGCGTGAGATGAAGTGGAAGAGGGGTCGCCGGAGCGGTGACCTGGTGGACCGCAGGGGCGGGGCGGGGAAGGCACTGGGGATCGGTGCCGGCGTGGGCCTTCCCGTCATCCTTATCATCATCGCCGTCAACCTCCTGAGCGGTGGAGGCTCAGGCATGCCCGACATCGGAGATGTTCTGGGTGGCCTCCAGGGGGGCGGGGCCGCGGGTCAGGGGCTTCCCCCCGGAGCCGACCCCGATGCGAAGCTCGTCGACTTCGTGTCGTTCGTCCTCGATGACGTGCAGAACTTCTGGGCCGGCAGCTTTGAGCAATCGGGGAAGGACTACGAGCGGGCACAACTCGTGCTCTTCGCCGGCTCGACGTCCTCCGCATGCGGTGGAGCGACCTCCGACATCGGTCCTCATTACTGTCCACCGGACCAGCACGTGTATCTCGACCTTGATTTCTTCAAGGAGCTGAAGCGGCGTTTCGGAGCGCCGGGTGATTTCGCCCAGGCGTACGTCATCGCTCACGAGATCGGCCACCACGTACAGAACCTGCTCGGGATCGACGACGAGGTGCTTGGGGCGGCGCGCGACGATCCCGACCAGAGGAACGAGTTGTCCGTGCGCCAGGAGTTACAGGCAGACTGTTTCGCCGGGGTGTGGGCGTTCACGACTTACGAGCGCGACATCCTCGAGTCGGGCGACCTCCAGGAAGGTCTCGATGCGGCCGCCGCGGTCGGGGACGACCGGATCCAGGAGCAGTCCGGTCAGCGCATCGATCCCGAGAAGTGGACCCACGGGTCCTCGGAACAGCGCACCCGTTGGTTCAGGAAGGGTTTCGAGGACGGAGATCCGAACGTCTGCGACACTTTCAGTGCCGAGTCTCTCTGACCTCGGTTCGCCGGTAGTGCAGGGCCACCAGCAGGGTCGCGGAACCGATAAGGAACGCCACCAGGTTCGGCACGATCAACGTCAGGTTGTCGATCGAGAGCCCGTAGGCGAACCACAAAAGGAATCCGAACAGCAGGACGCTGAAGTATCCGATCGATACATCTCGCGAGGATCTCCGCTTGATCATGCGTTGGATCTGCAAGAGCGGCGACAGGGCCATGACGATCCCCCAGGTAGCGGCGCCGACCGCGAGGGCGGTGGTAAGCATGAAGACCTCCAGATAGAATGGTCTGACAGCGCTCGGTGCCACCGACCGTGTTCACTTCCCGCCGGTACATGGAAGGAGGAGCGCGCGCACGAGCTCGCTCAGTCTAGTCGTCCACTACCGTTTTCCGCTGCGCAACTGGCTGATCTGGCCTTCCATTTTTCCGCGGTGTAGGTTGCTATCCAGTTCCGGCTTACCAAGAAGGATCTAGCGTGGACGTTCGTTACCTCGTGACCCGTTACCTATTCCGCCCGCTCTCCTTGCCAAAGGCCTCGATGCTCGCGCGCACCCGCGTAACGCCGATTCAGGTTACGTGGTTTAGTGCCGCTCTGGCATTCGCCGCCGCAACGGCGTTCGGCTTCGGCTCTTACCCGCTGGGAGCGGGCTTGGCGTTTCTCAGCATCATCACCGATTGCATCGACGGCGACCTCGCTCGCCTTACGGGCCAAACCTCGCGCTGGGGGGCCTTTCTGGACAGCGTTCTGGATCGGTGGATGGACGCGGCATTGATCCTGGGGCTGGGCTATTCGGATCTCGCTTCTTATGGAGCAGTTGCGAGCCTCGCGCTCGTGGGGTCCATGTTGACGAGCTACACCCGAGCCCGAGCCCAGTCCCTCGGGGCCGACTGCCCCGAGGGCATCGGTGGCCGGGATACGCGGATGCTCGTCCTGATCCTTTGCGCCCTCTTCGAGCTCATATCCGTGGGTCTTGTGGTCGTTGCGGTCCTCGGCTTCATCACTTCGGTCCACCGGATGGCTGTGGCGGGTCGTGCTCTTTCGGCGCTCGATCGCCGCGACCAGGACGGTGAGCAACAAGCAAGATCAGCGAGCTGAGGGGCCCCATCGGTCCAGACTACGCGTATCGTTGGCTGGGTAGGGGTGCTCTGGTTACAACCGACCGAACGGTACGACCTAACGACATACGAACTGGAGTGAACGATGAAGCTGTTGAGGAAATTTGGCGGTCCCATCCCGAAGGCTGCCGCGCTCCTCTACGCGGGCTATAAGTGGATGGAGGACCACACCGATGAGGTCGAGAGGTGGTCCCAGAAGGCCATGGAGCACGCCGAAGGCAAGCGATACGAGGTCGCGGTCGTCCCTCCGGCCCGTGCCCTGAAGGCGACCGCCAGGTGGATGCGGGGTCCGACTTCGGTTCGAGCGTATTCGCGCAGAAGTCGCGTTGATTCCACTTAGCCCGGATCCACCGATGAGCCCCAAGGATTGGCCGATCTAGCAGGTGAAGAGATTTGATCGCCGATCGCAGGGTGATCAGCTGCGCGCAGATAGGCAATGTAGTTGCTTGCGGTCGATCTGCGGTTCATCGATAGCATCGAGCGCAGGCGAAACAGAG
>JAENWQ010000268.1 GCA_016649855.1 Actinomycetota bacterium
CGCCGGGATGTTCGATCAGCTGGGCGGAGGCTTCGCCCGCTACTCGGTCGATCGTTACTGGCTCGTGCCCCATTTCGAGAAGATGCTGTACGACAACGCCCAGTTGCTGCGGACATACGCGCGCTCGTGGCAGGAGACGGGTAACGAGAGACACCGAAGGGTCGCGGAGATGACCGGTGCATGGATGCTCCGGGAGATGCGCGATCCGGCCGGAGGGTTCTGGTCGTCCCTCGACGCCGACTCCGAGGGCGAGGAGGGGCGCTTCTACGTCTTCTCCATCGATGAAGTAAGAGACGCCACCGGTGTCGACTTCGACAGCGCGGTCGAGGCTTTCGGTTTCACGACTCAAGGCAACTTCGAAGGCAGCAACATCCCGGTTCACGCGGCGGCCATCGATCCAGATAGTGAGGAACGGGTACGGGATGCGCTGCTGCGTCTCCGTGACTCGAGGATCCGTCCCGGGACCGACACGAAGGTGCTGGCCGGCTGGAATGGGCTCGCGGCGTCGGCGCTGGCCGAAGCAGGGGTGGTGCTCGGGAAGCCCGACTGGATCCGCGCCGCGAGCGAAGCGATGGACTTCGTTCTCGGAACGATGCGTGTCGATGGTCGATTGATGCGCTCCTACCGTCAGACCGACTCCGGCGAGAAGATCGTCAAACACCTCGGTTACGCCGAGGACTACGCGTTCACGCTCGAAGCCTCCCTCGCCCTGTTCGAAGCCACCGGCGCGGCGCGCTGGTTGCAGACCGCCGTCTGGGCCGCGGACGAGGCGATCCGGTTGTTCGCCTCCGACCAGGGTTTCTTCACCACCGGCGTTGACGCCCCCGCGCTGATCACCAGGCCGAAGGAGCTCGTCGACAACGCGGTTCCATCCCCCAACTCAGTGCTGGCGAACGAACTACAGAAGGTCGCGCTGCTGACGGGGGAGCACCGATACGAAGAGGTCGCGCGGACCGCCATGCAGCCCCTCGCCGGCGCGGCCGGTCGCTCCCCCACCGGCTTCGGAACCCTCCTTGGAGCGATCGACTTCTATCTCTCGAACGCCGACGAGATCGTGGTGCTCGGCGACGACAGGGAGTCTCTCCTCGCGACCGTGCGCGCACGCTACCGGCCGGCCAAGGTCCTGGTCGCGGCGCACGACGCGCAAGAACTCGCCGGGTTGACCCCGCTCGTGGAAGGACGCGGCCCACAGGGTGGCATGGCTGCCGCATACGTTTGCCACCGTGGCGTGTGTGAGCTTCCCGTCACCGATCCGGCCGCACTGAAGAAACAGCTGTCCTCACTCGGACCCAACGGGTCGGACATCTCTGCGCCCGCCCGGCCTCAGGGATCCTCGTGAAGGGCGGGGTGAAGGTCAACCGGAACCTCGTCATCCCGGGCGATGAGGTATCGATCTCGTTCTCGACCTCGGGGGGACCCGGCGGGCAGCACGCGAACAAAGCTTCGACCAAGGTCGAACTCGTCTGGAATCCGGAATCGTCCCGGGCCCTCGGTCCGCGACAACGCTCCAGGCTGCTCAAACGACTCGGCAAGCGGATCGATTCGTCTGGCAACCTCAGGCTGTCTAGCGATCGCTACCGGTCACAGATGCGTAACCGTCAAGACGTCACCGAACGCTTGGCCCGAACCGTCGCGAACGCGCTCAAGGAGCAGAAGCCGAGGGTCGGCACCGAGCCATCACGCGCGGCGAAGGAACGGCGGATCAAGGAGAAGAAGCGGCAGGCCGAGAAGAAGCGCCGGCGCACGATCCGTGATGACGACTACTAGAGGACTACCGGCATCTCGGCGAAGGGGTCCTTGCGACCGAACTCGAGGTGAGCTCCCTTGATCGACGATAGAGACGTGACGTGGAGCCACCGCCCGTCGTCCAGGCGGTAGAGCTCGAGGGCCAGGTCGGCGACCTCGGTGTTAGCGCAGAAGTGAGACTTCGCATCGGGATCCTCGTAGTGCACCTGCACGAAACGATCGATCGACGCGCGGGCCGCTCCGACGAGCTTCCAGCGTTCGTTACGAGCGCTGAACGCCCAGGTCGGCATCTCGTAGGTCCCCTTCGCCCTGAGCGCCCATTTGAGGTCGTTGAACGCGATGTCCTCGCCACGGAAGTGCAGGTAGACGAAGGTGAGGGTCGGGGCCGGCACCGGTCCCAACGTCGTCCGGCCGGCGGCGGCTTCGAACACCGCCCGTTCGCCCTGTTCGAAGTTCGAGCAGTGGGCCCATGCCCACGACAACGCGTTGCGCTTGCCCCATCTGTGCGATTGACACCC
>JAENWQ010000265.1 GCA_016649855.1 Actinomycetota bacterium
ATCATGCCGCTGGTCCTCGTGATCGCATTCGGGGGTCAATTCGCAGGACTCGCTCTCCTACCGGGATTCCCGACCGACCAGATCCTCAACTGGTTCGTACCGATGGCCACGATCCAGGGGTGTGCCTTCGCCGGCATCACAACGGGGCTCGGCGTCGCCCGGGACCTCGAGAGCGGGTTCTTCGACCGGTTCCTTCTGAGCCCCGTTCCCCGTGGGGCGCTGGTCGCCGGACCGCTGATCGCGTCCGTCCTCCGAGGCTTCCTGCCTCTCGCACTGCTAACCGGAGTGATCTTCGTATCGGCTGCCGAACTGAGCGGCGGATTCATGGGGTGGGTGGTCTACGCGATCGCCGGCCTCGGGGTCGCTCTCATCGCCGGCGGATGGGCCTTCGGGCTTGCGATCCGCATGAAGACGATGCAGGCGGCGCCATTGATGCAAAGTGGGGTGTTCCTCGTGGTGTTCATGTCCACCGCGCAGATGCCGCTCCACCTGATCGGAGGGTGGCTGCACACGGTTGCCCGCGTCAACCCCATGACGAACATCCTCGCCCTCGCGAGGCAAGGCTTCCTCGGTGACGTGACGTGGTCCGCAACGTGGCCGGGACTCCTGGCGCTCGCAGGCTTCGCATTGGTCACCACGACCTTTGCCACCACCGGGATGCGGAAGATCTAGGAAGCCGCGGCTCGCAGCTCTTCGAGGACCTCGTCGGGAACCGTGACCCCGTACTTGCCTCCCGGCATCGCGCGGTCGGGACGCATGTCGCCGTGATAGTCGCTGCCGCCGGAGACGATGAGGTGCTTGCGGGCCCCCATCCCGCGGATCCATACCTGTTCCTCGTCGGGACGGTCGCCGTGATAGCCCTCGATGCCCGAGAGGCCAGCCTCGATGAGGTCGTCGGTGAAGCTCTCGAGATCCTCGGGGCTGAGGTTGAGCGTGAACGGATGTGCCAGCACGGGAACAACCCCGGCCGAGCGCATCAGCAGGGTCGCCTCGGCCGGCTTGTAGAGCTTGCGGGAGACGTACGCCACGGCCCCCTTGGCGAGGTACTCGTCGAACGCCGTCTGGTAATCGGGAACCGCGCCGTGACGGACCATCACCGCGGCGAAGTGAGGGCGACCTATCTGGGCGCCGGGCCCCCCGGCCTCGTTCTCGACCTCTTCGAACGTGATCCCGATACCGAGCTCGTTGAGGCGTTCCACGATGATCCGATTCCGGTTCGCCCGGTGGTACTGAAGGTCGGCGAGCGCAGCCGACAACGGGTTGTCGTCCTCGGGGACGAAGTAGCCGAGGAGATGCATCGTGGGACGATCCGAAGGCTCGTAGCCGCGCTCGGTGAGATCGTCGACGTTGCACGAGATCTCGACCCCGCGGACCACCTCGATACCGAGTTCCTTGCCCTTGGCGACGGCTTCGTCGCACCCCGAATCGTTATCGTGATCGGTGACCGCGATCGCGTCGAGGCCGGCTTCCTTCGCCTTCACAACGAGTTCGGACGGGGAATCCCCCCCGTCCGAAACGGTCGTATGTGCGTGTAGATCGATCACGCGTTACGCCTCGATGAACTTCATCTCGATCAGCTTGTCGATGACCTGCTGGGCGGACTCCTCCGGGGAGTGCTCGCCGGTCTTGAGGACGACCTCGGCGTTCTCGGGGGCCTCGTACGGGTCGTCGATGCCGGTGAAGCCCTTGATCTCGCCGGCGCGTGCCTTGGCGTACAGACCCTTGACGTCGCGCTCTTCGCAGACCTCGAGCGGAGCGTCGGCAAAGACCTCGACGAAGTCCTTGATCATCGAACGAGCTTCGTCGCGGATCGCCCTGTAGGGCGAGATGGCGGCGGTGATCACAAAGGTGCCGTTGCGCTGCAGCAGGTGCGCGACGAAGGCGATGCGGCGGATGTTCGTGTTGCGGTCCTCCTCGGAGAACCCGAGTCCCTTGGAGAGGTTCTCTCGTACGACGTCACCGTCGAGGATCTCGACCGGCACGCCGGCATCGAGGAGCTTCTCCTCGACGATGTGAGCGATGGTCGTCTTGCCGGAGCCCGAGAGCCCCGTGAACCAGATGACCGTCCCGCGGTCACGACTTGCCTGTTTCATTTGTAGCCTCCTACTTCTTGAGTACTGAGGTGCCTAGGGCACCCTGGGCGGGTGGAAGACCGAACAGGTCCAGGATCGTGCAGTGGACATCCCACAGGTGCAGGCCGTCCTTCGGTCCCGGCGTGGCGCCGGGAGCGTTGTGCATGATGAAGATGCCCTTCTCGGCGTGGTTCGCCTCGTCCGGGCCGGTGTCGTTCTCGAACGTGTAGAGCGAGCCGTGACCGAGCGATCCGACGCTCCGCCACCG
>JAENWQ010000202.1 GCA_016649855.1 Actinomycetota bacterium
GAAGAATTCCTGCCACGACTCCCCCACCGACTTCGGGTTGTCCTGGTACTGGCGGTACATCTCGTCCACGAGCCAGATGTTCGGCCCGAAGAGCTCCTGTTCGGTCTCCTTATCCACCTACGTCACGCTCTCTGAATGGTTGATCGTCCTGGTTCCAGGGTCTGGGTTCCAGGGTAGCGAACCTTGCGAGTCATCCAACCCTTTCCATGCCCTTACCCTTCCAACGCCCGGTCGACCGGACCCCCCGGTCAACTCTGCCCCTGCTCCCCCAATGAACGTGGTGGATGCCCGTACATCGAGAAGTGCGGCAAGAAGGTCTCCGGATCTCCGTCCCACTCCAAGGCGCGGATCTCGTCGTCCGTTCTGCGTCCGGTGAGCGCTCTTAACAGCTCGAAGTCACTGGCGGTCACGGTCGCCTGAGGCTCCCCCTTGCCCGCGGGCCACCTGCCCGAGGACCCGACGACGAGGAGGGTGGGGAGTGCGCGTCCTGCAGCCTCCGCCCAAGCCTGCGCACGTACGTGTACGTCGCGGCTGCAACCCCCTCCGAGTTCCTCTCTCCGTGCTCCCCGATCGCGCCTCGCAGATCGTGCTCGTGAGTAACGAGGTCGCCGAGCATCATCCCGGCGATCGCGGGATGAAGATGCTCGATCGCTCCCGCGAGCTGAGCCGCCTGCGTGCGGAACTCCTCGAGGATCTCGCCGACCGGCGTCTCCTTCCGGGCCGCGATCTGGGCCGACGTCCATTCCTCAGAGCCGACCGCCGTCAGGTTCCCGGTCGCGACATCGCCTGCGACCCCGGCGAAGTGAGCGATCAGATCCTTCACCGACCACTCCGGGCACGCCGGGACCATGATCGTGAGTTTCTCGTCGGGGACCTGCTCGATGAGCTCCGCGACCCGCTCTGCAGAAGTCCGGTACGCGCTCGTGTGATCGGGCATAGCCGGGACACTATCCGAGAGATACGCTCACCAGCATGAACGATCTCACGGAACTCTTCGGGCGTTCGGCGGACCTCTTCGACGAGCGCGTTCGTGCCGTCGGCGACGACCAATGGGACAACGGAACGCCCTGTACCGAGTGGAGCGTTCAAGATCTCGTCAACCACCTGACCAACGAGTGCTTGTGGATCCCACCGTTGATGGGAGGGCAAACGATCGAGGAGGTAGGCGACCGGTTCGACGGCGACTGCCTCGGCGACGACCCGGTTGGGTCGTGGGCGGATGCAGTTGCGACCGCCCGCGCTGCGGCGAGCGAGACCGGTGCACTGGACCGGACCGTGAACCTCTCGTTCGGCAATGTTCCCGGACACGTCTACATCGGCCAGGTCTTCACGGATCTCCTCGTCCATTCCTGGGATCTCGCCCGGAGCATCGGATTCGACGAGGCCCTCCCCAGAGATCTGATGGAGGTCGCGTACGAAGGTGCGAAGGGTTACGAGAAAGAGCTGAGGGATTCCGGGGTGTTCGGTGACAAGGTCGAGGTTGCTCCCGGGGCATCGTTCCAGGAGGAATTCCTCGGCTTCTTCGGGCGAAGGTCCTGAACTACGTAGACTTGCCCGGAGCATCCTTCCGGAGGTCAGTTGTTCCTCAACCGAGAGAAGAAAGCATCTAAACGCGGCGCGTCGCAGACGCGTCTGGTTACACCTACCTTCGTTCTAGTCACCTCGGCCACGTTCGCCTACTTCGTCTCGATCGGCGCGCTCATCCCCACCATCCCCCGGTTCGTCGAGGGTCCGTTGGGTAAGGGCGAGGCGGCCGTCGGCTTCGCGGTTGGGGCGTTCAGCATCTCGGCGGTGCTGATCCGTCCGTTCATCGGAAGGCTCGGCGACTCCAAGGGCCGACGGATCTTGATGATCGGGGGTTCCGCGCTGGTGGGTACCTCCGTCCTGAGTCTCTTGTTCGTACATTCCTTCCCTGCGCTGATCCTCCTGCGGCTGACCACCGGGTTCGGCGAGGCCGCCTTCTACGTCGGCGCGGCGAGCGCGATCAACGACCTCGCTCCCGACGAGCGTCGAGGGGAGGCGCTCAGCCTCTTCTCGCTCGCGCTCTACGGGGGCCTAGCGGTGGGCCCAGTGCTCGGGGAGTCGGTTCTCGGGACGGACAACTTCTCGCTTGCGTTCGGAGTTGCGGCGGCCGCGACGTTTGCGGCGACGCTCATCGCTCTATCGATCCCCGACACGCGCCCCGAGTTCGACCCCGACGAACCGGTGTCCGCCCAGAGGGTCGTTCATCCGGCCGGACTTCTGCCGGGGGTGATCCTCGCAACGAGCGTGTGGGGCCTCGCCGGCTTCAACACCCTGATCCCCTTGTACGCACTACAACTCGGGATGTCCGGCTCGAAGGTCGTGTTCTTCACCTACTCGGTCATCGTTCTGGCCTTCAGATCGATAGGGGCGCGTATCCCCGATCGCCTGGGGACGCGGCGGGTCGCGAGGACCGCCCTGGCGTTCTCGACCGCGGGACTGGTCGTGATGGGCGTATGGGCCGAGCCGGTGGGCCTGTTCGTCGGAACGGCGATCTTCGCGATAGGCCAAGCCCTCGCCTTCCCGACATTGATGGCGCTCGCGCTGTCGGCGGCCCCGGCCCGAGAGCGGGGATCGGTCGTCGGCACGTTCACGGCCTTCTTCGACCTCGCCTTCGGCCTCGGCGCTCTGTCGACGGGATGGGTAGCCCAGAACGCGGGCTACGAAGGTGCTTTCCTCATCGCCGCTGCGGTGGCCGCATCGGGCTTCGGATCGATGATCTTCCTCGCCAAGCGCGGTGAGATGAAAGCGCGCCACGCCGAACGGGTCGAGGAGTACCAGGAGCCGTTCGCCTGATCTCCTCTACGATCACCGGATGTCGATCGACGTCGTAGCACTCAAACAGCAGTACCCCGCCCTTCGCCGAGAGGTTGCGGGGCATCCCGTGATCCACGCCGACGCGCCCGGCGGCACCCAGGTCCCCGAGATGGTCATCGACGCGATGACGAACTACCTCCGCGGCAGCAACGCGAACTCCGGGGGCGCGTTCGTCACGTCGGAAGAGACCGACGCGTTGATAACGGGGGCCCGGAAGGCGGCTGCGGATCTTCTCGGATGCTCACCCGACGAGGTCGCGTTCGGGTGGAACATGACGACGCTGAACTTCGCTCTGTCGCGTGCGCTGGCGCGCAACCTGACGACCGACGACGAGATCGTGGTGACGATGCTCGATCACGACGCGAACATCTCGCCGTGGCTCGCGGTTGCCGAGGACACGGGGGCCACGGTGAAGTGGGCAGACATCGACGATTCGGATTGCACGCTCGACATGCGGTCCCTCGACGCTGCCCTCTCCGAGCGAACCAGGATCGTCGCGTTCACGATGGCCAGCAATGCCGTCGGAACGATCCCTCGTGCCAAGGAGATCACTGCCCGAGCTCACGCGACGGGAGCACTGGCGATCGCTGACGCGGTTCACTATGCGCCTCACGGCCCGATCGACGTCAAGGACATCGGCGTCGACGCCCTCCTCTGCTCGCCGTACAAGTTCTACGGCCCTCACCTCGGGATCTTCTACGCCCCCAAGGAACATCTCGATAGATGGCGTCCCTACAAGGTCCGCCCGGCGTCGGACGAAGCCCCCGACAGGTGGGAGACCGGAACGATGAGCCACGAGGCACTCGCCGGGCTGACTGCATGCGTCGACCACCTCGCGTCGCTAGGTCACGGAAGCGACCGTCGTTCGAGGATCACCTCTGCGATGGCCGAGACGGTCCAGCACGAAGGAGGCCTCTCCGCCCGCTTCATCGACGCGGTATCTCGTATGGCACACGTAAAGCTCTTCGGGATCTCCGACCCCGGTCGCCTCGAGGAACGCACCCCCACGTTCGCGCTGACCGTGGCCGGCAAGAGCCCACTGGAGGTCGCCAAGCGCTTCGGGGCCGAGGGCGTGTTCGTGTGGGACGGCAACTACTACGCCCTGGCGGTCATGGAGCGCCTCGGTCTCGAGGACCACGGCGGAGCGGTGCGGATCGGGTTCTGCCGCTATCACTCAACGGACGATGTCGACCGGGTGACAGAACTCCTTGCGGCGATGGGCTAACCTTCCTGAGGTCCCGCGGGACACCATGGCGGCCGTAGCTCAGCCTGGTTAGAGCACCCGGTTGTGGTCCGGGATGTCGCCGGTTCAAATCCGGTCGGTCGCCCTTTGTTCAGCAGGTCGTCGAGACGACCTGCTTCTGCGCCCCGTTCCGGCACCCTCGTCGAGGCGTCCACGCGCCCGTTGGTACACTCCGCGGCGGGTCGCTAGCTCAATTGGCAGAGCAACTGACTCTTAATCAGTAGGTTCGGGGTTCGATTCCCCGGCGACCCACCACTGTTTTCCCTGGTCAGAGGCACTTTTCTGTTTCTGTCCCGGTGGGCCACTATCCTAAAAGTCCGCAAAAAGGCCGCACGAGGTCGGGACTTTAGGAGCGCTGGTGGCACACATCATCAAGGTCGAACGCAAGAGCACAGACGGCAAGAAGCGTCACGCGTGGAAGGTCCGCTACCGGGATCCCGACCGC
>JAENWQ010000253.1 GCA_016649855.1 Actinomycetota bacterium
CAACCGCTACCTGTGGATGAGCCTCAAGAAGATCATCGGATCCCACTTCGCCAACTACAAAGAGGCGTGGGAGGCGAACCGGCTCGCATCACTCGGGATGATCCATCCGATCCTGTCCAAGACCTATCCCTTGGTGGAGACTGGCGAGGCCGCATCCCAGGTCCACAAGAACCTCCACACGGGCAAGATCGGGATCCGGGTTTTGGCCCCCGAAGACGGCCTGGGCGTGACCGACGAGGAGCTACGTCAGGAGCACCTCCACGAGATCGAGACCTTCAAGCGCTTCACCGACTGAGGCTCCGTGACCACCGCCCCTCCGAGCCGGCTCGCTGAACTCGAGATCGAGGCTCTGAACGAGAAACACGCGGACGCCCTCGCCGAGCATTTCGAGCGCTGCAGCGATTACTTCGAGAGTGTCCTCGGCCATCCTCCGGGGCCGGCCGAACGCCAGAGCACCTTCATCGCCCTCCCGGAGGGAAAGACCTACGAGGACAAGTTCACCTTCGTATTCCTCTTCGAGGGCAAAGTCGTGGGCGACCTCGATCTGATCCGCGACTACCCGGAGCCCGGCGAGTGGTGGCTCGGGATCCTGCTGCTGGATCCGTCGATCCGCTCGATGGGCCTCGGCCGAGACATCCTCGAGGCGTTCTCCTCGTGGGTCGCTGCCAACGGGGGCCGGGCCATCCGGCTGGCGGTCGCATCGAGGAATGAGGAATACCGAGGCTCTGCGTTTCTGGCTCAAGCTAGGGTTCGTCGAGATCGAGCGGAGGGCCGATGTCCCCCTGGGCGCGTGGAGCGATGATCTGATCGTGTTGCGCCGCCCCATCGCTTGACGGTTCAATCGCGCGATCTCTTCTTGGAGCAGCGGTACACCCGGTCCATCTCCGAGGCCGGCCATGCGGCCGAATAGACCGGCTCATCGCTCCGCTTCCTGAAGCCTTTGGGAACGTTTCCGTTGGCATTGTCCTCGATCGTGTAACGGATGATGAAGTCAGCCATGTCTTCCACGGTGAACCCCTCTTGAGCCAGGGTTTCGACGCGCGTCCAGCTCCCTCCAACCCGGTGATCGATCTCCATCTCCTCGCGGGTGACGCCGAAGTTGGCGGCCATCGCATCGAGGAACGGAAGCAGTCGGATGGTCCAGCCTCCGTCCGCGTCGACGTCCGGAGCCGGACCATGATCGGCGGTGAGGGCCATCACCCACTGGTTCTTGCCCACCGTACGATCGAGGTACTTCACGAGGACGTCCAACTCGGCGTCGCTGTACTTGATGATGTTCCCCATCTCTTTGCCGTACATGCTCCATTGATGACCGATCTCATCGATCTGTTTGTAGTTGGTGAAGAAGAGATCGGGTATTTCGTCCTGGCCGAACCCTTCGCCTTCGATCAGTTTCTTGATGATCTTCGTCTGATACATGACCCATGCCGGAGTCTTGCGGATCAGATTCTGATCGGAGAGGAAATCTCCGGTCCCGATCCATTCGCCGTCGACCTTGCCGTCGGCTCGATCCACCTTCTCTTCAAGACGATCCAACCCCGTGACATCATGCAGATAGGACGGCAACGTGTAGAGGTCCTCGTTCGCGAAGAACCCGCCCTTGTGGTCCACGAGCACCGCGACGTCCTTGTCACCACCTTCAACGCCGGCCCCCAAGCCGATCATGGCCTCGTGCCACGACTTGAATGCGAAAAGTCCGATCTTCGACTGGTTGTCCGTTCTCTGGTCGTAGATGTCCGCGAACGTCTTGATCTTGAGGGCCGCCGGACTGCGATCGGCGACCGACCCTCCGAACACGCCGTTCTCGACGATCCCGATGTCCGGCATGCCGTGTTGATCGGGGAACGTACCGGTGCCGATGTTGGCGTGGATCGCGGGGGTGATCGTGGGAGAGGAACCGGTGTCGGCCCCCTCGAAGAATGTTCCTTTCTCCGTGAGCTTCCGCAGTACAGGCCAGGAATCCGGGTGAGCCTTTAGTGCGCTCATGCCGCCCCCATCCCACACGACCGTCAAGATCAGCTTCGGAGGGGTGGGTCGCTCGGCCGCCGGCACGAGCGCCGAGCTCAGGGACCGACCCGCCCGATCCTTGGGGAATGGGGTCCCGAGGAGCTCCGCGTAGGTTGGAGCCATGTCCGCGACCGTCACTTCCCTGTCCAGGTCCGCGGAGCCTTGCTCCTTGATGAACCCTGGCCCATAGAGGAGCAGAGGCACGTTCGAGAGATAGTCCCAGGGGCCCGAATGTGAATTGGGGTAGTGGGTCGGGATGTTGGAGGTGAACAGAAGATCTGGAGAACGTTCCGGGTAATAGCCACGCTTGATGCGACGCACCAGGTCGAAGGGAAGGTTGCAGCCCGATTCGAACCAGCCCTTGGCCGGGCGATCCACGTGCCCATTGGGCTCCTCGGTCACCCAGGAAGGGACGACTACCTCGGCATCGTCTCCATCGGGATCATCGTTAGGGGTACAAGCAGCGAGCGCGACCAAAGCAACGGCGACACACAGCGCTTTCCTGCAACGGGGCACGATCATCGACCGATCTCGAGCCGTTCCCTCGACTCGGGTGGGGATTCAGGACACCACACGATAGACGATGGCATCGCCTTGACCGCCACCACCACAGAGGGCGGCGGCTCCGACACCGCCGCCGCGGCGCTTCAGCTCGTTCAGGAGCGTGACCGTGATGCGGGCACCGGTGCAGCCGATCGGGTGTCCGAGCGCGACCGCACCG
>JAENWQ010000002.1 GCA_016649855.1 Actinomycetota bacterium
AACAGGCGATGGCCTTCTCGAGGGCATCGAGGCTGCTCGCTCCCCCCGTGCCCAGGATCAACCGTGACGAGAACGTCTCCCCCGCTATCACCAGCGGGTCGACTGGGCGAGACGCCAGACTACGCGGGTCGTCCATGCTCAACCTCCCTGCGAGGCGGTGAGGACCTCGACGCGATCCCCGTCGGAGAGCGAGGTGCGAGGCCACTCCGAGCGGGCGACGACCTCACCGTTCAAAGCCGCCGCAACGCCCTTGCCCGAGGCATCTCCCCGGACGCCGGCAACCACGTCGGCGAGGCTCACCCCCGTCTCGAGCGCGCGGGTCGCACCGTTGACGACGATCTTCATACCGCCTCCATCGACGCGGCCGCGAACCTCGTGGGGGTGAACGGAGCGATCGTCTCGGATGTCTCACCGGTGGCAAGAAGGTGAGCTATCTCGTCGGCCGTTACCGGCGTCAGGAGGATGCCGTTGCGGTAGTGCCCGGAAGCGATCACCAAACCCTCGAGCGCAGAGGATCCGAGAAGCGGCGCGTTGTCCGGGGAGCCCGGGCGGAATCCGACCACCAGCTCCAGTAGCTCCAACTCTCGCAACCCCGGGACCAGCTCGTAGGCATCGCGCAGCAGCGTGTAGACGGCATCCGCCGTGATCGTGTCGTCGAAGTCCTTCTCCTCGACCGTGGCCCCGACGGCGATCCGACCGTCGGTTCGAGGAACGATGTAGACGTCGAGCCCTCTGACGCTGCGGGTTACGAGCGGGGCGCCCTCCGAACCCTTGAGATAGAGGAGCTGACCTTTCACCGGTCTTATCGGGGGCCGCGCGCGTTCCGGGATACCCGCGATCCGGCCGCTCCACGACCCGGCCGCAAGCACCACCGAGCCGGCATCGATCGCGGTCCCTCCCTCGAGCCTCACCCCGGTAGCGCGCTCGGCGGAGGTGGTCACCTCGGCGACCACGCCTTCGATCAGCCGGGCGCCGGACCGTCTGCACGCGGCCTCGAGGGCCCCGACCAGAAGCCGGTTGTCGACGTGATGATCGCCCTCGACGAAGAAGGCGCCTCTGATGGAGGGAGCGAGTGCCGGCTCGATCGCGCGTGCCTCGCTGGGCTTCAGCTTGCGAACATCGAGCCCCAGTCGCTGTTGGAAGGCGAACAGATCACTTAGAGCGGCGAAGTCATCACCGTCGGGAGCGACGATCAACGTCCCCGACTGCCGGTACCCAACGTCTCTGCCCGAGGCGGCGGCAAGCTCCTCGGCGAATCGTGGGTACCTGCGCGACGACTCGAGGTTCAGCTCGAGGACCGCCTTCTCGCCGTAATGGACCTCGGCCACCGGTGCGAGCATGCCCCCAGCCGCCCACGAGGCCCCGTGGCCGAACCGCTCGTCGACGACCGCGACCTCGAGGCCACGTTGTCTGCTCCGCCACGCGATGGACAGTCCTATGGCTCCTCCACCGACGACTACAACATCGGGAGTGCTCATTCCTCGCCTCCCTCGCCCGCGTTACCGGACGGGTCAGGGGGTCGCGGGCAGCCTCAGCCCGCCTCTCAGCCCGGTCGCATCCGAGCTCCCCCGTATCTGTTTCGGGTACCTACGAGTATAGGGGCAGGCCGGCCCCATCGGGAAAGAAACGCCTCAGCCGAAGAAGACCTCGGCGGTCTCGTACAACGACGGATCGAGGGTCTTCAGGGTTCCGACCGCGTCGGAAAGCGTCACTCGGACGATGTCGGTGCCGCGCAGAGCAACCATCTTCCCGAAGTCACCGTCGTTCACCGCGTCGATCGCGGCGATCCCGAACCTCGTCGCCAGCACCCGGTCGAATGCCGTCGGCGTCCCACCCCGCTGGATGTGGCCGAGGATCGTCACCCTGGTCTCGTAACCCGTGCGCGCTTCGATCTCCTTCTCCAGCGTCACCCCAATGCCCCCGAGCCGCACGTGCCCGAACGCGTCTGTCTGCTCGGCCTGGATGATCTCGCCCCCTTCCTTCGGGGTTGCCCCTTCGGCGACCACGACGATCGAGAAGGCACGGCCCCGTTGGTGCCGCCGCCGGATGAGATTGCAGACCTCATCCAGATCGAAGGGCCGTTCGGGCACCAGGATCGCGTCGGCGCCCCCGGCGATCCCCGAGTACGTCGCGATCCAGCCCGCGTGACGTCCCATCACTTCCAGCACGAGAACCCTGTTGTGCGACTCCGCCGTGGTGTGGAGGCGATCGATCGCGTCGGTACAGATCTGCACCGCGGTGTTGAACCCGATGGTGAAGTCGGTGGCGTTGAGGTCGTTGTCGATCGTCTTCGGCACCCCCACGACGTGAACGCCCTCCGAATGAAGCTTCTCCGCGACGCCGAGGGTGTCCTCGCCCCCGATCGCGATGAGGGCATCGATGTTCGATGCGGCGAGGTTGTCCCGAACGCGCTCAAGACCGTTCTCCACCTTGAACGGATTGGTTCGAGACGAACCGAGGATGGTCCCGCCGCGGGGCAGCAGTCCCGAGGTGTCCTCGATATCGAGCGAAATCGCGTCGTCCTCGAGAATGCCCTTCCACCCGTCGCGGTAGCCGACGATGACGTGACCGTAGTGGTTCACGCCCTTGCGGACGACCGCTCGGATCACCGCGTTGAGGCCGGGACAATCTCCGCCGCCGGTCAACATCCCAATCCTCATGCCGCCCCCTTCACTAGTTCCCACCCTCGTTCGTCCTCAGCGTCGTCGCCGGTGCACGACGCGGGGCCTGTTCTGTCTCTCGCCACGCTTCATACTCCCCCGCCTCGACCTTGGGCTCAATACAGGGGCCCATGATGACGAAACAACCTATGTGAGTCGAGCTCCGCGCGCCCTCGGCGTCCTGGCAGCGATCACCGCCCTGGCCACGGCGGGCGTCTCGGCGCGTCCGGCGGCCGCCACAGACATCGATTCCCTCAGAGCCCGGGCTCAAGCCGTCGCCGACGAGGTCAGCTCGCTCGAACATCGCCTCGCGGATCTCGAGTCCCGGCAGATCCGGCTGCAGGCGAAGATCGAAGACGCCGGAGCGGAGATCTCCTCCTACGAGTCCGATCGCGTGGCCGCGGAGTCCGCCTACCGGGAATCGATGGAGGAGTACGTTGCCGATGCGGTCGAGGTCTACAAGGCCGGCGACCCGTCGACGAACCTCGCCCTGGTCCTTTCCGCCCGGGACGTGAACGACATCGAGCTCTTTTCGAAGATCACGACCGATTCGGCCGATCAGGCCCGGGCCTCACTGGCGCAGTCCCAGCAGCGTTTCGAGGACGCAAGCACCGCGCAGGACGAGATCGATCGCCGCAAACAGGATCTCCTCGAAAAGCAGCAGGAGGTCGACGCGCTCACCGAAGAGATCCGGGCGAGTCTCGCCGACCGCCGGGATGCCCTCGGTGAGCTCCAGAAGAAGGTCGAGCGTCTCGAAGCGGCGGCGCGCGCCGCCGCGGTTGCCTCGAGCGTCAACCCGACCGGTGCATTCGCTGCCGCGCTGTCACCGACGGGACCCACTTCGGAGATCCCCGAGGGACTCGCCGCCACGGGGGTCACGTTCGAGGGAACCGCTTCGTGGTACGGGCCCGGCTTTGAGGGCAACTACACGGCGAACGGGGACGTCTTCGACAGCTCTCTCTTCACGGCAGCCAGCAAAGTCCTCCCCCTCCCCTCCTACCTGTTCGTGACGCACGAGGGTCGGAGCGTGGTTGTTCTGGTCAACGACCGGGGTCCCTACGTCGGAGACCGGATCCTCGACCTCAGCCACGCCGCCGCCGAGGCGATCGGCATCTCGGGTCTCGGGTGGATCGAGGCAGAGATCCTCGTCCGTAGCTAAAGGAATCGCTTGACGAGGGACACGACCATCCCCTTCTGGGTCACGTCGATGTCGACTTCGTCCATCAGCCCCCGCATGATGTTGAGCCCGTAGCCCCCCACCCGTTCCTCCGCCTGCTGCGCCGACAGATGGCTCAGGCCACTCGACGGATGCGCGGCCATCGACCACTCTTGACCGGCGAAATCCTGGACGAAGAACCTGGCTTCGGTCCCGTCGATGTTCCAGCTGATCTGTGGCATGGGACCGTCGTCGTCAACCCCGTGCAAGAGCGCGTTCGTGCATGCCTCGGTCACGGCGACCAAACAGTCGAACAGAGCCGATGGTTCGACCCCGAGGCCGGTGAGTTCAGACCGTATCCGTCGCCGCACCCCGGACAGGCTAGCTTTGTCCGTGATCGGATGAGATCGCACACGACCAGTATGGGGGCTGCCATGGAGGCGCGATGCCAGAGTTGATCCTCTCGATCGATGCCGGCACCACGGGCATCACGGTGTTCGCGGTGAACCCCAGCGCGCGCGTGCAGGGCCGCGCCTACTCCGAGTTCACCCAGCACTATCCGAAGCCGGGGTGGGTGGAACACGACGCCGGCGAGATATGGGACACGACGAGAGATGTCCTCGCCCGCGCCATCTCGGACGCGGGGACCAAGCCCGGCGACATCACCGCGATCGGTATCACCAACCAGCGCGAGACGACCGTTCTGTGGGACCGGAAGACCGGCGAACCGGTTGCTCCCGCGATCGTCTGGCAGTGCCGGCGGAGCGCACCGATCTGCGAACGTTTACGAGGAGAAGGGCTTGAGGACGAACTCCGGGCCCGCACGGGACTCGTCCTCGACCCCTACTTCTCCGCGACGAAGCTCCTCTGGTACTTCGAGAACCTCGACGGAGTCCGGGCCCGGGCAGAGGCGGGCGACCTCGCGATGGGAACCATCGACTCGTGGCTGATCTGGAAGCTCACCGGGGGCGAGCGCCACGTCACCGAGCACTCGAACGCCTCCCGCACGCTCCTGTACTCGCTCGAGGAGCAGAACTGGGACCCCTGGATCCTGGAGCGTCTGGGCATCCCGGCGTCACTTCTTCCGGAGATCCTCCCATCCAGCGGCCGGATGGGGGTCTGCCGCCGGGATCCTCGGCGGTGGGGTCCCCATCTCGGGAGCGGCGGGCGACCAGCAATCCGCGTTGTTCGGCCAGGCCTGTTTCGAGAAGGGCATGGCGAAGAACACCTACGGGACCGGTTCCTTCGTCCTCATGAACACCGGAACCGAGGTGCACCGATCCGAGCACGGGCTCCTGTCCACCGCCGCATGGGACGTGGGAGACGGGGTCCGCTACGCGCTCGAGGGCGCGATCTTCATCACCGGCGCAGCGATCGGGTGGCTGCGCGACGGGCTCGGGATCATCGCTCGGGCTTCGGAAACCGGTCCCATGGCGGCATCGGTCGACGACACCGGCGGCGCGTACCTCGTTCCTGCCTTCGTCGGATTGGGCGCTCCTCACTGGGATCCGTACGCGCGCGGCATCTTCGCCGGCATCACCCAGGGAACGGGTAGGGCGCACCTCGCCCGCGCGGTCGTGGAGGCGATGGCCTATCAGACCCGCGACGTCGTGGATGCGATGACGCTCGACGCCGGAACCCCGCTCAAGGAGCTGCGCGTCGACGGCGGAGCGAGCGTCATGGACGTGCTGTGCCAGTTCCAGGCCGATCAGCTCGGCGTCGTGGTGCGACGACCGAAGGATCAGGAGACCACCGCGCTCGGCGCGGCCTATCTCGCCGGTCTGGCCGAGGGGGTGTGGGCGTCGCCGGGTGAGATCGGCGAAGGCTGGCAGGTGGGTGCGGAGTACGAACCCAAGATGTCCCGCGACGAAGCGGACTCTCTGCATGATGGATGGAAGAAGGCCGTCGAGCTGTCGAAGGGCTGGGCGAACCGGGAGGCCTAGCGAGCCCCTCAGGCTGTGGGTCAGCCGGCGAGGACCTCTTCGCTCAGGTCGATGTCGTCGATCAGCCGCACCGATTCGGGCATGGGGATGGTCGACTTCTTGGACGCGTACTCGTCGACATACTCCTGACCGGAGAGTTGCATGATCTCGTAGACGATCTCATCGGTCACGCTGCGGAGAACGAAGCGGTCCTTCTCCTGACCGGCGTGACGAGAGAAATCGAGGGGCGTTCCGAAGTTCACCCGCACCTTGATGCGCCCGGTGACGCGCGGGAATTTCCGGTTCTTGGGCTGAACGAGATCGGTTCCGACGTGTCCGACGGGCACGACCGGGACCCCGGCCTGGAGCGCCAGGCGCGCGACCCCCGTGCGGCCGCGGTGGAGTTTGCCGTCGGGCGACCTGGTGCCTTCCGGATAGATACCGAGGAGCTTCTGCTCTGAGAGAACCTCGAGGGCGATGTCGAGCGACTGCTGCGATTTCTTGCCCCCCTCACGCTCGCACGGGATCTGGCCCACCGAACGGAAGAACCACGCGGTCTTCCACGACTTGAAGTAATCGGCCTTGGCCAGGTAGGTCATCTTCCGGCGCTTGATGACCAGGGGGATGAAGAACGAATCGAGGAACGAGAGGTGGTTGGCCGCGATGATGGCCGACCCCTTCGTAGGGACGTTCTCGAGCCCTGTGACCTCGACCTTGTAGATCAGGCGCATCAGAGGCTTAAGGAAGCCCTTGAACAGCCAGTACACCATGTCCCGTGGACCCTCTCGATAGATACGCCAGCGGTTGCTTACAACTCCGTCCCGGCCACTCCCCCGCAGCTATGTTAGGCAATCCAGCACGATCGTGGAGCCGGACTCCCTGGTCAAGTTCCAGGCACCCCCTCTGACGGGCGCAACCCCCAGAGGTTACGGCACGAAACCCGAAAGCGACATAACCGCCCGCAATCACTCAAGAGGGAGGCCCCGTGAGCGAGCCGCAGGTCATCGAGGGAGCCGAGGCGTTCGCCGTAGGCGACGGTCCGGTCGGAGCGCTGCTGGTCCACGGCTACACCGGCAGCCCGCAGGGCATGAGAGGCCTGGGCGACTATCTCGCGGGGCGGAACATCGCCGTCCGGGGGCCCCGGCTCCCGGGGCACGGGACGACGTGGCAGGACCTCAACACCAGGACCAGGGACGAGTGGCGCCGGGCCGTGGCCGAAGGCTACGAGGCCATCGCCGCCGGGCGGGACGAAGTCTTCATCGTCGCCCTCTCCTTCGGGGCCGCTCTCTCGCTCGACTTCATCGCCCGGAACCCCGGCAAGGTGAAGGGCCTCGTTACGCTTGCAGGCTTGGTGGATACCAATGACCCAAGACGGCACTTCGCTCCACTGATCAAACGTCTTACGAGTTCGATCGCCGGGGTCGCCAACGACATCGCCGATCCGAATGGCCACGAGATCGCCTACGACCGGCTCCCGACAGCCTCGACCCACGAGATGCTGAAGACCCTGACCGAGGTGAAGAGCGAACTCTCTCGGGTGGACTGCCCGGTCCTAGTGATGCACGGACGGAACGATCACACGGTCAAGCCGTACAACGCCGAGATGATCATCGAGAAGGTCTCGTCGGTCGACAAGGAGCTCGTCTGGTGCGAGAACTCGTTCCACGTGATCACGCTGGACAGAGACCGAGACGATGTGTTCCGTCGAACCTACGAGTTCATCAAAGAGAGGTCGTCGCATGCCGTCTGAGAACATCGTCCTCGAGGGTTAGAGGCTGAGCCGCTCCTTGAGAACGTCGGCGAGGCTCGGGCTAGAGATCACCTTGAGGTCGTAGCTCGCCCGGTATGCAGGCTTCTCGAGGTCGACGATCTTGCGCAGGTCGATCGGCGTCGCGATCAGCACCGCGTCGGCATCCGAGGCGTTGATGGTTTGGGCGAGGTCCTTGCGCTGCTGCTCCGAATAGCCCATCGCCGGGAGCAGCTCGCCGATGTGCGGGTACTTGGCGTAGACGTCCTTGATCGACCCTGCGGCCCACGGACGAGCGTCCACCAGCGACGCGGCGCCCGCACGCTTGGCCGCGACGACGCCGGCCCCGTAAGTCATCTCGCCGTGGGTCAAGGTCGGACCGTCCTCGACCACCAGGACGCGCTTGCCCTTCAGATCGGCCCCGCCCTCGATCGTTACCGGGGACTCCGCTTCGATCACGACGGCCTCGTCGTTCAGCTCGGAGATCGTCTTCTTGAGGGCGGCGACATCCTCGGACTTCGCCGAATCCATCTTGTTGATCACCACGACGTCGGCCATGCGCAGATTGACCTCGCCGGGGTGATAGCTCGTCTCGTGACCAACACGAAGGGGGTCGGTGACCGTGATGTGAACGTCGGGAACGTAGAAGGGGATGTCGTTGTTGCCGCCGTCCCACAGGATGACGTCGGCTTCCTTCTCGGCGCTGCGGAGGATCTCGCCGTAGTCGACCCCTGCGTACACGATCGACCCGCGATCGAGGTGCGGCTCGTACTCCTCACGCTCTTCGATCGTGCAGTCGTGCTTCTCGAGGTCGTCGTACGTCTCGAAACGCTGCACCGCCTGGGCGACGAGGTTTCCGTACGGCATCGGGTGGCGGATCACCGCGACCTGCTTGCCCGCGGCCTTCAGGATCTCGGCGACCGCTCTCGTCGTCTGGGACTTGCCAGCGCCGGTGCGCACCGCGCAGACGGCCACAACCGGTTTGTCCGAGGCGATCATCGTCGAGTTGCCACCGAGGAGCGAGAAGTCCGCCCCCGCCGCTATGGCGCGCGAGGCCAGGTGCATGACCGTGGCGTAACTGACGTCCGAGTAGGCGAACGTGACCTCGTCCGCGCCGGATTCCGCAATCAGATCCTCGAGGTCGTCTTCGATCCGGATCGGGATGCCACCCGGATACAGGCGGCCGGCCAGCTCCACGGGATACCTCCGTCCGTCGATCCCGGGGATCTGAGTGGCGGTGAAGGCGATCACCTCGGTCGCCTCGTCGTCCCGGTACCGGACGTTGAAATTGTGGAAATCCCGTCCTGCAGCGCCCAGGATGATGACTTTGCGTCTAGTGCCGTTGGAGTTCGTCATGGAGCGCAGGCTACACGAGCGCCCGAAGACCGAGGAGGCCCTATATCGGGCTAGACAGACCCAAGGTGGCTCCCGACAGTAAGCTAGCCGGCGTGAAGGAACGCAAGCTGACGAAGCGTGGCACGAGACGGCGCGAGCAGGTCCTGGAGGTCGGCGCACGGCTTTTCGCCGAGCAGAGCTATCACGGAACCACCGTCGGTGATGTGTGCGATGCGCTCGGCGTCGGCAAGGGTGTCTTCTACTGGTACTTCGAGTCGAAGGAAGCCCTGTTCTCGGAACTGCTCGAAGGTTCCCTGTTGAGCCTGCGTCGCTATCAGGAAGATGCGATCGCCCTCGCCGGAGATCCCGTCGCCCGGATCGAACAAGGTATCCGCGCGTCGATCAAGTTCTTCGACGACAACCCCGAAGTGCTGTCGCTCATCCGGATCGCCGGCATGTACGAGGAGTTCCAATCGCTCGTGCAGCGCGGCCAGCAGATCGTGGTCGCCGACACCGCCGGACACATCAAAGAAGGCATGTCGGCCGGGCTCATACGTCCCGGCGATCCCGAGCTGATGGGACACGGCATCCTCGGTGCGATCTTCCACTTCGTCGAGGTCTACATGGATGCGACCGAAGGCAACGACCGTCCTCAACTCGCCGACGAGGCCGCCGCGTTCTGCCTCAGAGGCCTACTGGAGAACTAGGCGCCCTTCGCGCCCTTCTCGAGGGCCCGCCTGATACCGCGCGCCGCCTGACGGATCCGCTGCTCGTTCTCGACCAACGCGAAGCGAACGAAGTCGTCGCCCGTCTGACCGAACCCGACCCCGGGCGCGACGCCGACCTTCGCCTCCTCGACGAGGAACTTAGAGAACTCGAGTGAACCCATGGCGCGGAACGGCTCGGGGATGGGAGCCCAGGCGAACATCGTCGCCGGCGGCACCGGGATGTCCCATCCGGCCCGGCCGAGGGCTTCGCAGAGGGTGTCCCGGCGCGACCGGTAGATCTCCCGGATCTGCTTCGGGGCTTCGGTGCACTCGTTGAGCGCGATGATCGCTGCGATCTGGATCGGCTGGAACACGCCGTAGTCAAGGTAGCTCTTCAGCTTGGTGAGAGCTCCCACCATCTCCCTGTTCCCGGAGCAGAAGGCGATGCGCCACCCGGGCATCGAATACGACTTCGACATCGAGAAGAACTCGACACCGACATCCATGGCGCCCGGCACCTCGAGGAACGAGTGGGCGCGTTCCTCATCGAACACGAGATCGGCGTACGCGAGGTCGTGGATCACCATGACGTCGCGCGCCTTGGCGAATTCGACCAGTTGTTCGAAGAACTCCCTCGATGCCACCGCGCTGGTCGGGTTGTGCGGGAACGAACACAGCACCACCCTGGGTTTCGGTTCGGTGTGCTCGTAGGCATCGACCAGATCGGCGAAGAAATCTGACTCCATCGACATCGGGATCGACGTCAGGTTCGCGCCGGCCAGGATCATGGCGTAGGTATGGATCGGATAGGTCGGCTCCGGGACGAGCACGGAGTCGCCGGGCCCGCACAGCACCCACGCGAGATGCGACAGTCCTTCCTTCGCTCCGATCGTCGTGCAGATCTCGGTCTCGGGATCGAGCTCGACGCCCCAACTCCGCTGGTAAAGATCGGCGACCGCTTGCCGCAACTTGGGGACGCCCCGAGAGGTCGAGTAACGGTGGTTCCTAGGGTTGTCGGCGGCCTCCTTGAGCTTGTCGATAACCGCTTGGGGCGGCGGAATATCCGGGTTTCCCATGCCCAGGTCGATGATGTCCTCACCTGCGCGACGGGCTTGCATCTTCATGTCGTTGACCGTCGCGAAGACGTACGGCGGGAAGCGGTCGATGCGCCTGAACTCCATCCCCAGAAACTAGCAGGTCACCGGATTTCCCGACCCAGAGCTAAGGATCCGATCCAGTGGTTGAGAAGCGCGCGAAAGGCTTCCCATTCTTAGGGATCGCGGTCACGTAAAGCCTCTTGGCCGTCGCCCGGATCATGAGGAAGTGATGGCGCTCTTCGCAGCCGGTCGAGAACCATTTGTCAGAGCAGCCGTAGATAGGAGCGCCTCCCCCGCCGGTCACAACGTAACGGATGCCCTTGAGCTTCTTGGACGCCGAATAGATGTGGTCGTGGCCGTTGAGGACGAGGTCGACACCGCGCTTCTGGAACAACTTTGGTACCCACGGGTGGAATGACTCGGTCGATCCGTGTTCGGTTCCCGGCGAATAGACCGGGTAGTGGAATATGACGACGGTCCAGAGGTCGCCTTCTTCGGGGCCGAGGTGCTTCCGCAGCCACTGCTCCTTGAGGTTGCTCGAGTCGGCGACCACGATGCGGACCCCAACGAGCCTCTTGACGTAATTGTGATGGGGCATCCCGAAGCGAGGCTCGTCGATCTCCGGCTTCCCGTTCTTGGTCACGACGTCGTGGTTGCCCAGCGAGGCATGGAACTTCACCCCCGCGTCGTACAAGCAGGAGAATGGGGTGAAGAAGTTGTCCTCGAAGTCACGGCGTTGGCCCGAGGGGTAGATGTTGTCGCCGGTGGTCAGGACGAGGTCGTAGGGATGGTCTTCCCGCCACGAGCACATCCTCTTGGCGACGGCAGCCTGATCGGCGCCGCCGGTTCCGGTATCACCGACAACCGCGAACTTGAGTGGAAGTTCGGCGCCTGATGCAACCTCGTGGTCTCGGGAATCGGGCTGGCTGGATGCAGGAACGCCCAGTGTGAGAGCGAGCGCAGCGGTCACGCCCGCCAGAAGTGCCGCCCGGTGATGTCTCGTCGTCTCAGTCATTGGGATCGTCCAGGTCGGTCGTACTTCCGTCGAATCGTTCGAGGTTGGAGAGTTTCAAGGCACCGTTCTCGATGGCCGCGTCGAGACTCACCGCGGCTCCGTTGCCGAGGCCTCTCAAGCGCGCGGATGTGCGGTCGTCGTAGCCGAGAACCTCGGCCGACAGCCACCGGATCGTTCCGCCGTGGCTCACGATCACCACGATGCCAACGGGATGCCGCTCAACGACGCGCGTCAGTCCTTCGAGCGCTCGCTTCCTGACCTGACCCGGCGACTCACCCCCCGGTCTGGCGCTGTAGTGGCGCGCCGGCCCCCACAGCTCCGGCCACCGCTTCTTGATCTCGTCGACGTGGAGGCCCTCCCACTCGCCCTGATCGACCTCGCGGAAGTCCGGATCGGTGACTACCTCCAGGCCGTGGGTCTCGGCGATCGGGGTCGCTGTGTCCGTCGCGCGCTTGAGGTCGCTCGAGTACACCGCGGTGACGTCGAGCGGAGCGAGTTGAGTGGCGGTCTGCAGAGCCTGCTTGTGGCCGTCGGTGTTCAGCTCGATGTCGGCCTGACCTTGGGCGCGCTTCGTGTGGTTCCACTCAGTCGCGCCGTGTCTCACGAGATAGATCTTGGTGATGACTACCTCCTCCCATCTAGGGTCTGAGCCAGCCGCATCGGCGAACTGCCGAGGCCGTGGACCTCGACCAGCTCTTCGATGAGCTCCCTATCGGGCTCGTGAGCCTCGGTCATCTCGATCTCCGCGCCGGTCACCATGGGCACGACCGTCTTCATCGCCTCCAGATATCCGCGTGACTTCTCGAAGGCCTCGCGTTGCTTGGGAGGAAGCTCACCTGTGTGAGCGAGGATCCCCTCGAGCGAACCGAACTGGTTCAGCAGCTTGGCCGCACGCACCGGTCCGATACCCGCAACCCCGGGAAGGCCGTCCGACGGGTCTCCTCTCATCATCGCGAAGTCCTGATAGAGCCGGGGTGGGATCCCGTACTTATCGATCACAGCAGCCTCGTCGAAGGTGGCCACCTCGCTGAGCCCCCGCACCGGGAACACGACCACGACCTGCGGATCCCGCACGAGCGCGACGAGATCCCGGTCGCCGGTGACGAGGAGGACGCGGTCGTCTCCGGTGGCCTCGGTCGCGAGGGTGGCGAGGACGTCGTCCGCCTCGAGCCCCCTGGCGCTGGCGATCGGCATCCCGACCGCGTCGAGCACCTCCTTCAGAACGTGGAACTGGCGTGGAAGCTCGGGCGGGTCTTCGGGCCGGTCGGCCTTGTAGCCGGAGTAAGCCGCGACCCTGAACGCCGGGCGCCACTCATCGTCCCACGCAGCGATGATGCGGCCGGGACGGCGATCGAGCGTCAGCCTCGTCACCATCTCGAGGAAGCCCCTGACCGCGTTGACCGGACGCCCCTGTGGGTCCGTCATCGTCTTGGGCAAGGAGAAGAACGCCCGGTAGACGAGGGCCGACGTGTCGAGGTGCAGTTCTAGACTCACCGGACCATCATCTCAGCCCGTCGCCTCAGCCCGTCGCCTCAGCCCAGGGAACCTCAGGACGAGATCGGTCGGAAGCGGCGTAGCCTCAGGGCGTTCGCCACGACGCTTACTGAAGAGAACGCCATCGCCGCCGCCGCGATCATCGGGTTGAGCAGTCCCAGTGCAGCCAGCGGGATAGCGGCGACGTTGTAGCCGAAGGCCCAGATCAGATTCTCCTTGATGACCCTGAGGGTCTTGCGCGAGAGTTCGATCGCCGCCGCGGCCAGCACAGGGTCTCCTCCGACGAGGGTTAGGTCGGCCGCCTCGATGGCGACCTCGGCTCCGGTTCCCACCGCAACCCCGAGATCGGCACGCGCCAGAGCGGGAGCGTCGTTGATGCCGTCCCCGATCATCGCGACCTTCTTGCCTTCGGACTGGAGGAGCGCGATCTGTTCGACCTTGTCCTCGGGAAGCACCTCGGCGAGCACGCGGTCGATCCCCACCTCGCCGGCGATCGCCTCCGCGGTGGTCCGGTTGTCCCCGGTGATCATCACGGTCTCGAGTCCGAGTTGATGAAGCCTCGAGATAGCGGCCCTGGCAGTGGGCTTCACGGTATCGGCCACCGCGACCAGACCCGCGGCCTTCCCATCACGTCCGACCCAGACGACCGTTCGCCCGAGCGACTCGAGACGAGCCGAGGCCTCGACCAGTTCCTCCGGAAGCTCGGGCAGCTCGAGGAAGGACGGGCGGCCCACCGCGACCTCGCTGCCTTCGACGGTCCCGCGGACCCCGCTGCCGGTCGTCGATGCGAACCCCTGGGCGGGCGGAAGCGCACCCGTACGCCCGGCGGCCGCTTCCGCGATCGACCGCGCTATCGGGTGTTCCGAGAGGGACTCGACGGCTCCGGCCATCCGTAGCAGATCGTCCTCGGAGGTGCCATGGGCAACGACATCGGTCACCGACATCTCTCCCCGGGTGATGGTCCCGGTCTTGTCGAGCACCACGGTATCGATAGACCCTGAGCGCTCGAGGACGTCGCCACCCTTGATGAGGATGCCGAGCTGCGCTCCCCGGCCGGTCCCCACCATGACCGCGGCGGGGGTCGCTAGACCCATCGCGCAGGGGCAGGCGATGATCAACACGGCCACGGCCGCGATGAGAGCATCCTCGACCGAATGGCCTGTGAGCAGCCATCCCGTCAGGGTGACCGCAGCTATCCCGATGACCACCGGGACGAAGATCCCTGCGACCCGGTCCACGAGGTGCTCGATCGGCGCCTTGCGGTTCTGGGCGTCCTCGACCAGGCGGGCTATCTGGGCGAGCGCCGTCTCGGAGCCGACGCGCGTCGCCTCGACAAGCATCGCGCCGGACGCGTTGATCGTGGCGCCGTAGACCTCGTCGCCCGGTCCCTTATCGACTGGAACCGATTCTCCGGTGAGCATCGATTCGTCCACCGACGAGTGGCCTTCCTTGATCACGCCGTCGGTGGGGATCTTCGCTCCGGGACGGACCCGCATCAGGTCTCCGGGTTGCAGTTCCTCCACGGGAACCTCGACCTCGGTGCCATCACGAACGACGATCGCGGTCTTGGCTCCCATCTCCATGAGGCTCTTGATCGCGCTCGACGCGCGGCTCTTCGATCGGTGCTCGAAGTACTTCCCGAGGAGCAAGAACGTCATGATGACCCCGGCGGTCTCGAAGTAGAGGTCACTGCCAAAGAACAACGCGTAAATCGAGTAACCGACCGCGCTGAGCGTTCCCACCGCAACCAGCGTGTCCATGTTCGCGGCGCGGTGGATCGCCTGTTTCCAGGCGCTCACCAGGAATCGCCGGCCGGCCCAGAACTCGACCGGCAGGATCAGGGCGAACTGCGTCCACCTCGACCACTCCGGCGCCTTCATCATCTGGTCGGTCGGGCCGAACGTCGCGAGGTAGACCGCGGGTACGGTGAGGATCGCCGCCGAGATGAACTGGCGAAACGCTACCCGGGTCCGTTCCTCATCGGCCCCGATGGCGATCCCGTGGTCGTGCCCCTCGTGAGCTTCATGACCGCCGCGATCCGGTTCCGGGACGACGAGCTCGTAACCGGCGTCCTCGACCGCCTTCTGCAGTCGGGTGACGTCGATCGTTCCGGTGGCCGCAACGGTCACCCGTTCGAGCGGGAAGTTCACGGATGCCTCGTCGACACCGGGCTGCTTAGCAAGGGCCCGCTCCACCCGCCGGGCGCAGGATGCGCAGGTCATGCCCTTGACGGCGAAGGTCTGTCGTTGCTCCTCGGGAGCGCGCTCTGTCTTCATGGCTGCAGGATATACCCCCCAGGGGTATATGGCAAGCTCCCGGTCACAGGCCGAGGAGGTCGCGGATCCGTCCCCCGAGGCGTTCGTAATTGGAGGGGGTCGCCGCATCCGGGAAGGTGACCACGAGGTGACCGGCGCCGCCGTCGATCAGCGCCCCGAGGTGCCGGGCGACCGCGTCCGGGCCCCCAACGACGTACTCCTTCGGGTTGCGTGACCCCAGTTTCGCAACGGCGTCGGCGTCCGTTTCTGCGAGGACGACCAAGCCCCCCCAACTCAACTCGATGTCCCGGCCGGGAGCCGCCGCCCTCACGGTCGCGGCGTCGTGGGCGAACTCCTCGGGGGTCCCTCCCCATCCGTTCCATCCGTCGGCGACCCGCCCGGCGGCGGCGAGCACCCGTTCACTGCGCCCCCCTATCCAAACGGTCGGGGCCGGAGGGGTTGGGCTCGGCGGAAGGTCCTCGAGCGCGGCGTAATCGTCCTTCAACGACACCGCATCGTCGTTGAGGAACCGCCTCACGACATCGGTGGTGGAGATCATCTGCTGCACCCGGTCGTCGCCTGAGTAGTACGGGAGGCCGAAGGCCTCGTTCTCGGGCCGGCTCATCTCGTCTCCGGAACCGATCCCCACGATGAGCCGGCCGGGTGCGATCTCCCCGACGGTCGCCGCCATCTTGGCGAGTACGGCGGGGTGTCGAAGAGAGGACCTCGTGACGAGGCTTCCGACCAGGATCTCTTCGGTGGTCGCGGCGACATGGGCGAGGGTCGTCCAGGCCTCCAAGATCGGACGCTCCTTGCCTCCCGACAGGGGCCACAGATGATCGAACACGAACACGGAGTCGAGCCCGGCATCCCTGGCTCGACGTGCACCGTCCACCACATCCCCAGCGTCGTCGGTGAACTGAGGCAGGGTAACGCCGATCTTGATCTCGCTCACGACGTGTTCAACATCAGATAGCGAACGAGGAATTCCGCCACCCCCGCGGTCAGGATCGCGACGTAGTAGAGGCCGGTGGCAGACTGGATCGACCGGATCTCGATGCATCTCTTCGCCGCCCACACGACCCCCGCGGTGAAGACGACGAGGGCGATCCAGATCAGGAAGAACGCCAGCCCGAAGGAGTCCGACGACCCCGGGAGTCCGAGCGCGCCTTCGGTGCTCGCCTTCGACAGCCGGCTCGCTGCCACGACGCCCAGCACCGCGGTGGCGATGGATCCGGCCAAGGTCAACTTCGTGATGCGTGCCAGCGCCCATGTCTTGAGACCGGGCTGGTTCAGGTACCAGTGGCCAAGGAGCATCCCGTTCGTCACCCCGCCGAGCAGCAGCGCGCCGGCGCCCAGCTCCGCCGCGGCGAGCGCGTCCGACCACCCGTCCACGAGGGCGGCGGCTGCTGCGAGCGCCACCACTCCGGCCGCTCCCGCCGCGTAGCCCACCACCACGCCCGGGACATCGGTCCGCGACCACTGGACGAGGAGGTGGACGACGAGGAGGACGAGCAGCGCGATGAGAGAGGCGTTGAGGAACGAACGATCGAGTCCGCCGGTGGCGGAACGAAGCGCGAACCACGCGAGGACGCCGAAACCGAGCGCACCCCAGGCGTTGATGCGGAAGTTCCCCCGGCTCACGATCCCCCACGACTGACACCACGCCGACACCGCGACCCAGCCAACCGTCCACTCGAGGAAAACGACGGCAGTGATCGCCCCGGCACCGCTCACGTGGCCCTCACTCGTCCCTCAGGTGTCGCTCACCCGGCGTCATACGGTACCGCTAGACCTGGTCCCCGGCCTTGTCGAACGCGAGTGCGGCAGCGCCGGCGATCCCGGCGTCGAACTCGAGCGTGCTGAGGACAACCCTCATCGGGCGACGCTTCTGGGACGCGGTCATCTCGGCGAGGGTGTCGCGCGCGGGGCCGAGGTAGGGCTCGCCGGCCCCGACGACGCTGCCGCTCAAGACGATGACCTCGGGATCGAAGAGGTTGGCGATGTTAGACATCCCGATCCCCAGGTACGTTCCGGCCCTGCGAAGCACCGCCCTTGCGGTTCCGTCCATCTCACGAGCTGCCTTGGCGACGTCCTCGCCGGTGATCGCTTCGGGGGAAGTCGCGAAATCGAGGATGGAACTCGCGGGGTCATCCACCACTGCCTCGCGGGCCATCCGCTCGATCGCCTGACCGGAGGCGAGTTGTTCGATGCACCCCCGCAGCCCGCAACCACACTGAGGACCCCCGACCTCGACGATGGTGTGGCCGAACTCGGCCCCCGCTCCCGTGTGGCCCCGGACCAGCCGGCCGTTCTGGATGATCCCACTGCCGATCCCGGTTCCCAATGTCAAGAGAACGAGGTCGTTCGCCCCGGGTGCGACCCCGAAGGTCCTTTCGCCCCACGCCGCAGCGTTGCCGTCGTTGTCGACCGCGACCGGGACCGACACGACCTTCTCCACGGCGGCACCGATGGCGGGGTCGTCGTAGACCAGGTTGGGCGCGAACGTCACCGAACCGGACGCGAAATCTATGAACCCCGCGGCACCAACACCGACGCCCACGACCTCGAGTCCGGCCGCCTCTGCGACGGTCATCATCTCCTCGACGACCGCCACGATCCCCTTGGTGCCCGCGTCCGGGTCGGTGACGTGCTCGGTGCGGTGGGAGATCGTCCCGGTCTCCGATACGAGAGCAGCCTTGGTTGCCGTGCCGCCGATATCAACGCCTACAGCAACCCGGGAACCGGACACGGGATCTGGGGTGGGATCAGCCAAGGTCGATCCGAGTCACGTTTTGTCTGGCGGTTCGTCGAGACGAATCGCTGGACGCCCGCTCCCCTTCGTCCTTGCGAGACTTGCCGACGGTCTCGTCGGTACGTCCCACGACGTTCTCGGCTTCTTCGAGCAGCATCCCGGCGGCGACGATGAGCTCCCTGGCCGCGTTGGCGAGGTGCTCGAGGACTTCGGGCTTCGTGTTCCTGACCACTGCAATCACGGAGCAGATCGGGCAGTAGGCGCAGTCCGACGCATGCTCGTGGTCGTGCCCACCTGTGCCGAATAGGTCGCTGTAGCGCGCCGCGCGTTCTTCTTCAGTCACGTTCTTCCACCTTGGGTCCTCCACCTCGCTGGAACACGATCTCGATGCGGTCTCCCTCGAGTGTGGCCGAACCAACCTCTCGCATCGACAGGACTCCGGGCAGCATAATCGTGCGCCGGTAGGGCCCGACGCGGACGAATAATTCGTCTTCCTTGCGGGACAGCTCGAGTTCCTCCTTGCGGGCGAACGGCAACTGCAAGGACAAGACGTAGGACTCGCCCCTCTTGTCCACCCGCATCGCCTCGCCCGTGTACAGGACGGCGGCAGGATCGGCGTCCCCGTAGACCTCAGCGCCGAGGTCGGCGAGTAGTTCGTTGCCGGTCAGCTCTTGATCTCGGAGACGGGCCGTGAGGATGGGCAGCGGGGCGAAGGACTCTTCGATCGTCTGGAGGTGCTCCGCCTGGATCTCCTTCCAACGAGCGAAGTAAGGATCGGAAACCTCCGGCGGGAGGAGGCGGTTCACGACCACGGCGTCAACGCGGTAACCGAAGAGGTTGAGGTACGTGTAGGTGCGCTTCGCCTCCGCGATCACCATGCGCTCCGGATTCACGACGAGGCGGACCGAAGTGGTCTCGGCGTCGGTGAGAACCTGTCTCACGCCGTCGAACTTGTCGTAGAAGCGCTTGACCGCGGAGTAGACGCCCTCGTCGGGCAGCGGGAGGCTCGTTAGCCGCCTCGCAACCGGTCTGAGCGCTCCCATGACGCGACGCTCGATGGGGAAGATGCGCTCCATGTACCACTGGATGATGTCGGGGAGGCTCAAGAGGCGGAGGGTCTCCCCTGTAGGACCGCAGTCGACGATCAAGACGTCGTAAGGATCCTCGTCGTAGTGCCGCTTGACGTCGGCGAGGGAGAACAGCTCGTCGAGCCCCGGGATGACCGAGAGCTCCTCGGCCTCGACCTCTGCGAGCCCGGCCCAGTTCATAACCGCAACCGCGTGCTGCTGGATATCCTTCCAGTTCTCCTCGAGACGCTGCTGGGGGTCGATCTGTTCGGCCCACAGTCCCGGGGCGATCTCGAGAGGATCCGGTCCGAGCTCGACCCCGAAGGCGTCCGCCAGCGAATGGGCCGGGTCGGTCGACATCAGGAGGGTCTTCTTACCGGAGGCTGCGATCTTCAGAGCGGTAGCGGACGCTACGGTGGTCTTCCCGACCCCGCCTTTCCCGGTGAACAGCACGACCCTCATAGTCTTAGTTCTCGACCCGCTTCTTAAGATCCTCGAGGGCTCCTTTGACCACGGCTTTCTCGACCTGACGGCGCAGCATGCTCGGGATCTTGAACCCCGGGTCGGCTTTCATCTCGTAGGTCACCTCGGTTACGTCATCGAACCCGTCGAACGAATACGACCCGGACAGTTCGTTGACGTCGCCCTCGATCAGCTCCCAGGAGAACGACTCCGGAGCCCCCGAGTAGTCGTATCCGAGCGTGTACGACACCTGCTTCAGCTTCAGGTCGACCTCGAAGTAGGCCTTCGCCGGGCGACCTTGGTCGTCGGTCTCCGTGACCTCGACCTTCTTGATGTTCGCGTTCCACTCCGGATAGGCCGCGAGGTCGGTCGTGACCTTGAAGATGTCTTCCACGGTCGCCTGGATGTCGATGTTGTCCTTAACGCTCTCCGCCACGGGGCCCTCCCCCTCGGTCAAGTGAGTGACGAGGCGAGGTTAGCCCACGTGGTGCAGGAACGCCCGAGCGGTCTTGCGGAAGTGGCCAGCGTTGATACACAGGGTCTCTCCCACGTACATGCTCGAGACAAGGGGCTGGTGGACGTGGCCGAAATAGTGGCGCGCCGGCTTGACGTCGAGCAGGTACTCGAGGAGGTCCCTGCTGCCTCGCTCAGCTCTCCTCGCCACGGTGTCGAAGCAGAGCTCGGGAACCGCCGGAGGGATGTGCGAGCACAGGACATCGACCTCACCGAGGGCTCCTATCGACGCGCGCATCTGTTCTTCGGTGACTTCGCCCGCCACGTGCAGCGGCGTCGGTAGTGCACCACCGACGAAGCCGAACCTTTGCCCTCCGATCTCGAACGCCTTCCCGTCGGCATCGTGGATGCCTCCGTGCGCCTCCATGTAGGTCCGTGCGAGGGCAGGTTTGTCGACGTTGCCGAGGATCAGATACGTGTCGTCCCGCAGCGCCGCAAAGACCTTGTCGTACTGCTCGCGCACGCGGCGGCCGAGCTCCTGCTGGATCTCGTCCTCATGACCCTCCGCCCGTGCCCTCATCGCCTCGCGCGCCTCTTCGAAACGTCCCTCGGTCCTCAGACGAACGACGCGGCTTACCGCTTCCGCGGAGAACACGTCGACCAGGATCCCGGTCATGGACAGATAGTCGATGAAATTGATCAGATCGCCGAGGAGGAGCAGCGTGCTGCCTTCGGGCACCGCTCCGCTCAGCTCGTCGGCGGCACCATGAACGTCGGACACCACGTAGATAGCCACGGAAGCAGGATAACGAGGTACCCACTGAGCGCAGCGTTATCGTTTGCCGGTGAGAGCGATCTACGTTCACGGCGGTGTCTCGGGTACCCCCAAGGCGCCCGTGCCGCTGGGGGGGGCGGTCCACGCCGGCATGAGATCAGGATCGGCCATCGATGCGATCCAGGCAGCCGTGATGGCCCTCGAAGACGATCCCGCTCTCAACGCCGGGTACGGAGCAACGCTCACGCGCGACGGCCGGATCGAACTGGACGCCGGCATCGCCGCGGGGGGCCACTCGGGCGCGGTCGCTGGCGTACGGGTCAGGAACCCCATCGTTCTTGCTCGCCGGGTGCTCGAAGACACCCCTCATGTCCTCATCGCCGGCCGGGGAGCTACCCTGCTCGGCGCCGACCTTCCGGTGCTCGAGGACACGACGCCCGAGCAGCGCGAGACGTGGCAGCGGGGGAATCGGTCGGGTGCGCTCGCCGACGAGCATTACGGCGATCCCGACTACGTCGACACTGTCGGAGCTGTCGCGCTCGACGACTCGGGCCGGTTGGCCGCGGGGTCTTCGACCGGTGGGGTCTTCGGAAAGCTTCCCGGCAGGGTCGGCGACTCCCCCATCTTCGGCGCCGGGTTCTATGCGTCCGACCTGGTAGCGGTCGTCGGCACAGGGGTCGGCGAACTGTTCATCGCCACCCAGGCCTCCTTCCGCGTTGCCCATCTCGTCGAGAACGGTGCCGACCCACAAACGGCCTGCGAGCAGATCGTCGGGTTTATCGCAGCGCGCGGCCCTGTCGCCGCCGCGGGGCTGCTCGCTCTCGACCGGGACGGGCGCGCCGGGATGGCGTTCAGAGGCGGTTCATGGTCGGTGGAGGGCCCGGACGGTCCGGTGGAAGCGACGCGCCTCGCATGACCCGCGGGTCTTAGAGCGCGGATATGACCACTTTCTGGGGTTGGTCGCTTCGCCCGCGGATCGACCCGATATCAGGCGCATCCTTTGGGAGACTCGATCAGAAGTTCGGGGCTGGTGTTCGAGGTATGCGATGAGAACGTACGTGTGGATGGCTGGTCTTCACTGCCCTTGATGGTGAATATCACGGGGGCGGAGGAAGGCACTCGCGGGCCGCCCGATGGGAAGGGGCCTCCCTTGACCCACAAGCGGTAGATCTCCGTAACGTCGAACTCCACCCATGCGGGCTCACTCGCGACCGATGCATCGGCTTTGATCGCGTCATCAAGAACCTCCTGGTAACCCTTGAACACATGTCCGGGCCGCAACGCCTTGAGCCTGAAGATGCTCGACGGATAGACGGAAAGCGTGACGTCCTCCCTCGGCTCTCCCGACTCCACATGCAAGCGCAGTAGTACCTGTTCCACGCAGTGAAGCGCCGTAGAACTCCGCGCGAAGGCGACTATGCCCGTGCTCGTGGCGAACGATCCACCCGATGACACGGACCACCTCTTCCGGGTGAAGCTCTCGACGCGGTCATCCTCAGTAACCGCGAACGTGGTGAGGGGGCGAGAGCTCGCGGTTCGGCTCTTCTTCTCGGGTGCGTCCGGGTTTCCCCCACAAGCTGAGGCGGATACGACGACCAACGAAGACAGAACAAGGTACCGAAGGAGCCTCATTCTCTTACCGCTCGGCGACCGGTGTCGCGATCTTGGCAAGCAGTGATTCGGGAGTTTCACCCGCGCGCACTTCGATGTCTGCGGTCCGCCGGCCGTCGCTCAACGCGATCACCCGGTCGGCGCGCACCGCTATCGCGGGATCGTGCGTTGCGATGAGAACCGTCATCGACCTCTCGTCTCGAATCGAGTGGATGAGGTCGATGATCCCCTTACCCGTGCGTGCGTCGAGGTTGCCGGTCGGTTCATCTGCGAGCAGCAGCTTCGGACCCATGACCAATGCCCGCGCGATCGCTACCCGTTGCTGTTCGCCGCCCGACAGCTCCCCCGGAAGGGAGCGCTCCTTTCCGTCGAGGCCCACCGCCTGCAACCCCTTCACGCCCTGGGGGATCCTTCGCTTCAGCTTCCTGCTGGCCACCATCGGAGTGATGACGTTCTCGAGCGCAGTGAGAGCAGGGATCAGATGGAACGTCTGGAAGACGAATCCGACCGTGTTCCGCCGAAAGGTCGTCAGTTCGGTATCGGAGGCTCCCGTGAGGGTCTTACCGAAGACCTCGATCTCCCCCGAGGTCGGCGTGTCGAGCGCCCCGATCAGGTTCAGGAGAGTGGTCTTCCCGGAACCCGAAGCGCCCATGAGGGCGACGAACTCACCTTCGAACACGTCGATGGTGATGTCATCGAGGGCGGGGAGATCTCGCGCGGGATACCGCTTGACGACATCGGCCAAACGGATGGCTGCCCCCGAACGTCGATCCCAAGTGGAGTTCATACAGATCTCAAGACTACCGAGGGCGCTTCGCGTGATGCGCGGTATGCCGGCAGCCCCGAAGCCAGAAGACCCAGCACGGCTCCCCCTCCGACCGCCCCGGCGAGCGCAAGGGGCAGGAACGACGACGTGGTCTCGATCCCCAGCACCCCGAACAGGAGGACGCTGGTGACGCCCACTCCGACCAGCGCGCAAGTGCAGCCGAGCATGACTCCCTGCCACATCATCAATCTCGCGACCTGTGACCGGGCTCAGCCCACGGCGCGCAGCACTCCGATGTCCTGCCGTCTGTCGATCACCGCCTGCCACAAGATCTCGCCCATGAGGGCCACAGCGAGGACGGATGCCGCAACGGTCACGGCGATCTGCAGCGGGCCGGTCTTCAGCAGGATCGCCTGACCGAGAACCGTCACCTGGAGGGAACCCCCGAACTGGGTCCGGATGCCGATCAACACCAACAGGGATCCAGTGGCGACCACTCCGGCAGCCAGGGCAAGGAGCGCTCGGATCCTGAGACGAAGCAGCTCGACGACCGCGATCCGAAAGATGTGCTGCGCGGTCGCGTCAGAGCGGCGAGCGCTTCCTGCCAACGCAACCTCACCGCCGGAGAGGACCGTCCCGAGGGGGAGGATGCCGGCACGCCATGCCGGGAACAGCGCGGCAATGCAACACGCGAGGAGACCAGCCGGAAGCCCGACAAAGGCAAGGGAAAGGTCCACCGGAAGCGTGAAGACTTCGCCGGCCACAAACCCAAGTAACGCTCCGATGACCGAACCTGTGATTCCGAGCAGGAACGCCCGCTTCATCTGGTGGAGGAACACCCTCCGCCGCGACCACCCCACCGCCCGCCTGATCGCCGTGACCTTGATGTCGGCGAGCCCGAGCGAGGTGAACGCCGCGACCAGGTAGACGAGGGCCGCGGTCAGCAACACGAGAACGAGCCACAGATGCTGCAGTGCCCCGGCGCGCAGGTAGGAGATCGCCGCACCCTCGGTAAGCCACGGCTCCTCGACCCACCCGAATCCCCTGACCGATCGGGATGGGTCGGCCACTTCGAAGAAGTCCTCTCCCCGGGCGTAGTCGTCGTAGATATTGACCCTTCTCCAGGTCTGCCCCGGGGGTTGTTCTTCCTTGGTGACGCCCGGAACCTTGACCAGCATCCGAGCCGGCGACGATCCGAGCGTGACGAGGGGATCGAGGCCTGTGACCTCGGTGATCTTGCGGGCGGTGTTCTCGATGCGGCTCCATGCTTCCTCACCCGGCTCGTCGACCCCCGCGACCCTGATCCGGATCGCACTGATCGGTTTTCTGCCGAGGAGCTCCCGTGCGGCCTTGAGGGTCGTGAGCGCCCTGGGTGGTTCGAGGAGGTAGCCGAGTGGATTGGCTGTTGGTCGAAGCTCCTGTGCCTCTGTCGGCCGACCATCGAGATCGAAGCGCCGGATCGCGTGAGGTGGCCGGTAAGTGTCCTCGGGGAGCCACCTGCCCCGCCCGGAGAACCCTTCCGCGATGGCGGCACCATCGAACCTGCCCCACACCTGATACGAGATAAAGGGACTAACAGCGGGCAAGAGTTGTTTCCGAAACGTCGGCTCGGGACCGTATGAACCTGTCGGCAGCGCTTCCACAGCTCCAAGCCAAGGCCCCTCGGGATAGTCGTCGAGCACTTCGTAGCGGATCGCCGACGGCCGCGCGAGATAGTTGCGGTTGGGGACCGAGGACGGTCTTACCGTTCTCTTCCACCTACCGTTGTCGTAGGTCATCTCCCCGCCGATGCTCGTGCCGCTGATCGGTATCTGGGTGTCGACGACTTCTTTGGAACCTGCCTCGTTGAGCAATCGCCTCAGGTTGGGTGGGAAGCAGAAGCGGTTGCGACCGACCACCTGTCTGAATCTCTCGGGGCAGGGGCCCGCTCGGTCCGCCAGGTCCCCCGGCGCGATGCTGGGAAGATCGTAGCGCTCGAAGCGAATCCTGAACTCCGTCTTGGTCCAGCTCTGAGAATTGAGGATGAGCGGGATCGAAGAGAATTCCTCACAGCTCCCACCTCCGCAGATCACGTAGTCGCCCTTCCCGAGACCCGGTTCCGCGAGATCGTCTATGTACGTTCCGCTCGTCGCACGGTCTAGACCCGTGAGCTTCGCTTCCTGAACAGGATCGATCCCGTAGACCGAGAAGACCCCACCGGGGTCGACTCCCTCGCAGTCCCAACCTTGTCCCTGGCCCTCAGAAAACCATTCCGGAACGTCGCTCCCGAAGCCAGTCGTCTTGACATCCGCGTGCACACGCTCGTTCCACGCCAACCTCTCCGCCTCGGTTTGTCTCAGTGGCGGTGGTACGTACAAGTGATAGCGCGTCCAGAATGCGCAAGCGGATTTGCTCTCTTCCGTAGGGGAGGAGAACAGGCCCGGCGGAGAAGATTCTGCCTGGATCCTGGAATCGACGCCGTTGTCCCACCGAACCGTGCGATGGATATCGTAGATGCCAGGACCTACATCCGCGAAGTGATACAGGGGAAGCTCTCGGCGGAAGTAGCCAACGCTTGCGATGGGCGCCGCGACCTCCACGCCAGGGATGGCGAGGATCTTCTTCCACTGCTTGATTGAGATGCCACCGTCGAGAGCGGCCATGAAGTTGCCTTCGGTGACGCGCGTTCCGTTCACCGTCAAAGACACGTCCGCATCTTGGGGAAGCACGAGCAGGTCGTAGGCCGGGCGCCAGTCGACACTCACCTCACGATTGACCCGCGCTAGAGTCTCGCCTCCGAGTCCACCGACCAACAGGACGGCCGCCGATATCGTGCCCACCACCACGATGATCGCCACCTGCCGAGCACCCGCGTGGGATCTCAGCCGCACGGACATAACGTCCTGAAACTCTGATTACCCATCGACATGAGGGTAATCCAGTAAATCGCTTATCTGCACGTACCGCTGGGCTAGTGGTCCTATTCAGCGCGAGGCGAAGGTAGCGAGCATCAAACCCATGAACAGGACCCCCAGGAGACCGACGGTTACGTAGAGATAGCGCCGGCCCCTCAGGATCACCAGCCCCTCCTGACCGCCCGACGACCGGTAGGCATCGTGGGCAGCGATGAGCCACAGGCCGGCCGCCGCAAACCCGAACACGATCGCGAGACCGATCGAACCGGGGATGTCGTCCGAGACGATCATTACGAGAGCCAGCGCTCCGACCCAGAGGCTCAAGACGCCTCGGGCGATCGCCGCGCCCCAGTCGCCGATGTACGCGTGTCCGAGCCCGGGGAACAGCAACGACAAGAGCGCTGCGGTGGTCGGATCGGACGGGCGCCGGAGCTCTGGTTCGGCGACGGTCGTGGCGAAGGTTCCTCCACAGGCCGAACAAACGACGTCATCGATGTGGTTCGAGGTTCCACACTGGACGCAACGCCATGCCACGGTTTCGCCGACCACCGTGAAGGGGCCATGCTCGATCGCATAGGGGGAGGCTTCGGAGACCTCGTCGTCGATGACCGGCGCGGACGCCCGGGTCGCCTTGTGACGGAGGCCGGCAGCGATCGCCCCTCTCGGGCCCTCATCGGGGACCGCCGAGGTCGGTTCCGGGGTCGCTAGCAGGGGCGGTGGAGGGGGCGGAGGCGGAGGCGCGACGAACCTCGTCATGCACTGACCACACCATTCGGCACTTGCAGGGTTGAGGCCCCCACAGTGGCGGCATCTCGTCGTCGCGTTCATCTGCTATCTGAATCGGAGCCGAACGCGTTCTCCTTGAATCCGCCTATTCGTAGGTGTGCTCCGGCCCGGGGTACGTACCGCCGGCGACCTCGGCCGCGAACGTCTGCGCCGCGGCACGGATGTCGTCTCCGAGGTTCGCGTACCGCTTGACGAAGCGCGGAAGCTTGCCCTGAGTGATCCCAAGGAAGTCGTGGAACACCAGCACTTGCCCGTCGGTGTGGGGTCCCGCACCGATACCGATGGTCGGTATCTCGAGGCTACCCGTGACCTCCTTGGCAAGATCCGCCGGGACCGCCTCGAGAACCAGGGAGAAAGCCCCTGCGGCCTCGAGCGACTTGGCGTCCTTGAGGATCTGATGGGCCTCTTCGTCGCCACGCCCCTGGACCCGGTAGCCGCCGAACTGATTCACCGATTGCGGCGTCAGCCCCAGATGCGCCATCACGGGGATGCCCGAGTGGGTCAACCGAGAGACGAGTTCCAGGACCCGGCCCCCTCCTTCGAGCTTCACGCAGTTGGCGCCCGCCTCCTTGAGGAAGCGACCCGCGTTGTGGATGCCCTCGTCGATCGAGCCCTGGTAGCTCATGAACGGTAGATCGCCGACGACGAACGCATCCTTGGCGCCCCGGCGAACCGCACGGGTGTGGTGGAGCATCTCGTCCACCGTCACGGGAAGGGTCGTCTCGTGACCCAGAACCACCATCGCGAGCGTGTCGCCGACGAGCAAGAGTGGGATCCCTGCCTCGTCGAGGAGACGCGCGGAGAGGGCGTCGTAGCAGGTGAGCATCGCGAAGCGCTCTCCACGCTCCTTGAATGCGCGGACATCGCGTACAGTGACTGACATCGGTCGCCTCCGTTCAGGTAGACGCTGTTGTTCAGGTTGACGCTGTTGTCACGATCATAGCCCACCCTCTCAGGACTCAACGAACTCAATCGTGTTCCTCAGTCGTCCTATTCCAGCGATCTCGGACACGACCACGGCCCCGTGGTGGAGGTAGCGAGGGGGCTTTAACCCGATCCCCACGCCTTCCGGGGTGCCCATCGCGATGATGTCGCCGGTCTGTAGGGTCAGGACCTTCGAGATCGTCTCGATGACGAAGGGGATGTCGAAGATCATTTGCCCAGCCGGCGCATGCTGGCGACGCTCGCCGTCCACCCAGCAGGACAGGGTCAGATTCGCGGGGTCGGTGAGTCCGTCGGCGGTAACGAGCACGGGACCCATCGGCGCGAAGCCATCAGGTGACTTTCCAAGAAACCATTGCTTGTGCCGCCGTTGTAGGTCGCGCGCGGTGAGGTCGTTAAGAACCGTGTAGCCGGCGATATGTGAGAAGGCGTCACCGCGAGCGATGGACTTGCCGCCTTCACCGATGATCACGGCGAGCTCCACCTCGTAATCGACCTCCTGGGTGATCTCGGGATCGACGTAAACGGTCGCATTCGGCCCGCACACCGCGGTGGTCGCCTTGGTGAATACGATTGGGGCGGTGAGGGCGCCTGCTTCCTCGCCCATGCCCGCCGAGAATTCGGCGGCATGTGCGGCGAAGTTCTCTCCCAAACAGATGAGGTCTCGCGGAGGCACCGGAATAGGAGCGAGGAGGTCTCCGTCTTTGACCTGCAGCGCCTCGGCGCCATCGAGTGTGGTGGACAACCTGCGATCGTTCGCCATCAGCATCGGGAGTGCCTCGAGCACGGACTTGACCGGTGGCGCGTCGACCACGTCGGCCCACGCGTAGAACTTGCCGTCGTGCTGCACCGCGACCACGGGGCCGGTCGCGGTGGACACCGTCGCTAGCCGCATCACCTCAAACTCATTTCTATGTCGTCTGTCACGCTTGCGACCGTGGTGGACAGGTGCGTTCGAATCTCTTGTTCCGTGGCGTCTGGATCGCGAGCTTCCAGTGCGGCGAGCATCCGCACGTGATCCTGGTGGGCCTGCTCAAGACGATCCGGTGACGAGACCAGCATCCGCACGAACAGCTCAGTGCGGTTACGTACGGTGGAGATGAGCTGGCACAATTGCCGGCGGCCGGAGATGGCGTACATCTCCATGTGAAAACGCGTGTTCAGCTCCGCCCAATCCGCCGTGTCCGTGACACCGGTGAACATGGCAAGTACGCGGTTCAAAGAAGCGATGTCCTCGGGAGTGCATAGTTCTGCCGCGCGGCGGCCGGCCAGGACCTCGAGTACCTCCCGGATCTCGTAGGTCTGACGCAGCTCATCCAGTGACGGCTTGGCCACCACGGCCCCTCGGTGCGAATCGGTGACGACCAGCCCCTCGGTGGAGAGCGCGGCGATCGCCTCACGCAGGGGAGTCCGGCTGACGCCAAATTGCCCGGCAAGGTCCTCCTGGCGGAGCGGTGAGCCAACCGGTAGCTCGCCGTTCAGAATCATCTGGCGGATGGCCTCAGCCACTGCGTGTGCCAGCGTCGAGCGGTTCACCTGCACCCAATAACTCCCTTCATGGAATGGCGTCTTCATGGCGTCTTCATGGCCTCTTCGCACCCACGCGTGTGAACTAGTGTACACTGGGATATTGTAGACACTATCCAAGTTCCACTATTGCAAGGGGGGGGCCGAACATGGACACTCTGCGATCACCCGGACCGAACGCCGGGCGACGCGCCTTCGGTGGGGTGGCGGTCGCGCTGGCGGCGCTGACCCTGCTGGCGGCTTGTGGCGGCAGCGCCGACACAGCCGGGAATGGCGAAGGCGACGAGGTCGGGGAACTGCGTCAGATCACCGTGGCCCGGCCCAACCCGTCCACCGTGAACATGTTCAACCTGTGCTCGGCTTGGGGCGAGGGCTATTTCGAGGAAGAAGGCCTTGAGGTCTCGACGGAGGCCGTCGACGGGGTCGGCGCCGTGCTCCAAGCGGTAGTCGCCGGGCAAGCCGAGATCGGCGGTGCGTCCGCCGGGCCCGTGCTCCTCGCGCGTGAGCAAGCCACCGGACCGGACCAGGAGCCCGTGCTGTTCTACAACCAGTACGCGCAGTCCACCTACGGGCTGGTCGTCTCGGAAGAGTCAGGGTATGAAGGGCCGGCAGACCTCGCGGACACCATCGTCGGTGTCGGCACAGCCGACGGCGCAGAGGCGTTCTACGCTCGATCCATTCTCGCCAACGCCGGCTTGGAAGAGGGAGTCGACTACGAGACCCTGGCGGTTGGTGACGCAGGACCCGCCTTGGCGGGCTTCGAGCGAGGAGACATCCAGTCCTATGCCGCGTCCTTGGTCGACATGGCGGTCCTCGACACGCAGGGGTTCCCCCTGTTGGAAATCACCCCAGAGGAGTACATCGGCTACTTTGGCTGGGGCTTCTCGGCCACGCAGGCTTACATGGACGCGAACCCCGAAGTGATCGAGGGCTTCACCCGGGCAATCGTGCGCGGAACCGAGTTCGGCATCGAGAACAAGGAGGCCGCACTCGAGCACTGTGCGGAGCTCAACCCCGAGGAGGGCGCGAACACCGAGCTGACCGATCCCCTGTTCGACACCACGGCCGACCGGGGGTTCACTCCCCAAGACGGAGGCCCCTGGGGTGTCTACCCGCCCGAATCCTGGGAGGCGTGGCAGGAAACGCTGATAGAGAGCGGCGAGTTGGAGGGCCCGGTGGACGACCTCCACGAGGCGTACACCAACGACTATGCGGAGTTGGCGAATGAGTAGTGAACACCCGCCGGGGCTGGAGCTACCTCCAGCCCAGTCATGAAGCCGCAGGACGCCCTGCCCAGCACTGATACGCGCTCCCGGAGCCGCTCTCCGGGGGCGCGACCGTCGAACGGACGGGTGGTGCTCGAGGTCGATGGGGTCTCCAAGGTGTACCCGCGCAACTCCGTCCGTGCGCTCGATGGAATCGACCTGGAGATCCACGACGGTGAGTTCGTAAGCATCATCGGGCCCAGCGGGTGCGGCAAGTCCACGCTGTTGCAGATTGCCGCGGGTCTCATCCCCGCCACGACCGGCGAGCCGCGGCTGGAAGGCACCCCGGTTGTGGGTCCGCGCCGGGACATCGGCATGATGTTCCAGCAGGCAACGTTGTCGCCTTGGAGAACCGCCCTGCAAAACGTACTGTTGCCAATCGAAATCCGCGATGGCGCCAAACTGGCTCGGGCGCGTTCTGATACCGCCATGGAACTGTTGCATTTGGTCGGGGTGGGCGAATTCGCCAAGGCGTATCCGGGTGAGTTGTCTGGGGGCATGGCCCAGCGGGTGGCGGTATGCCGGATGCTGATCACCGAGCCTGCCGTGCTGTTGCTCGATGAGCCGTTCGGCGCGTTGGACGAGCTCACACGAGATCGCATGAACGAGGAGCTGCAGCGCATTTGCTTGGAGCGCAACGCCACCGCGGTGATGGTGACGCACTCGATCGCCGAAGCGGTGTTCCTGGCTGATCGGGTGGTGGTTATGTCGGCCCGCCCGGGACGTATCGCCGAGATCGTGGACGTCGATCTGCCCCGGCCGCGGACGTTCGAGATGACGGCTGAGCCGCGCTTTGCCAAGCTGACCCAGCACGTCCGCGGGGAACTGGATCTGGGAGGGCAGCTATGACCACCACGGCCACCCCACGCAAAGAACGTCACTCACTCTACGCGCCTGAGCCATTCATCAATCGGATTCCGCAGTGGCTGTCGGTTCTCATGCTGGGTCTGTTGGGGCTGTCCGCGTGGCAGCTGGTAGTCAGTTTGGAGTTGGTGGCGAGGATCTTGCTTCCCGGTCCGACGGAGACCTTTGAGGAGATCGTGGTGACCGCCCAGGGGATTGTCACGGGTGACCATGTCGCTGAGGCCTTATGGATTACCCTCCAGGAGGTGCTGTGGGGCTTCCTGGCCGCCGCGGCGTTGGGGTTCTTTTTGGGGGTGCTGACCGGCGAGACCCTCCTTGGTCAACGAGCAGTCATGCCTTACCTCGTGGCGTTCAATGCGCTGCCGAAGGTTGCCTTCGCCCCCGTCTTCGTGGCCTGGTTGGGGTTCGGGGTCGAATCCAAGATCGCGATGGCGCTGTTCATCGCATTCTTCCCGGTGATCGTGGACACGGCGGCGGGGTTGGCGACCGCGGAGAAGGACGCGCTGGTGCTGTTTAGGTCCATGGGCGCCAGTCGTTGGCAGACCCTGTGGAAGCTCAAGCTGCCCCATGCGCTGCCATTCATCTTCGCCGGTTTAAAGAGCGCGGCGGTGTTCGCAGTGGTCGGCGCAGTGGTCGGCGAGTATCTAGGCGGAGGCGGCGGTTTGGGCGAGTTGATCCGGCTGTCAGCTCAGTATCTGAACCTGGCACGCGTGTTCGCTTTGATCTTTTACCTGGGTCTCATAGGGCTCGCCCTCTTCACCCTGGTTGGCTGGATTGAGCGGCGGATCGTTTTCTGGCATCGCCCCGAGCCTACCGAGATCAAGGGCGCCTAGCGGCCGGCCTTACTTTCTCTCGGGAGCCGGGACCGACGCTGAGCGGGGGGACTCCTTGTCGTACATGTCCTCGATGGCCTCGGCGAAGATCTCGTTGATCTGGCGGCGCTTGACCTTGAGAGTGGGCGTGATCTCGTTGTCCTCCTGGCGGAAGTCCCGATCGAGGACCCGGAACTTCTTGATCCCCTCGACCTTGGCGAGCTTCTCGTTGATGGAATCCATCCACACCTCGAGCTCCTTGAGGGTCAGCTCGTTGCCCGCGACCTGGGCGAAATCCCCGTCGATCCCGTGCGCGGCCGCCCACGCCGGGACCTTCTCCTCGTCAAGCGTGATGAGAGCAGAAAGGAACGGACGCCGGTCCCCGATCACCACGACCTGCGAGATGAGGTCGTGGAACTTGATGCGGTTCTCGAGTTCCTGCGGCGCGATGTTCTTGCCGCCGGCGGTGATGATCAGGTCCTTCTTACGGTCGGTGATCTTCAAGTAGTTGTGCTCGTCGAGTTCTCCGACATCGCCCGAGTGCATCCAACCTTCCGAGTCGATCAGCTCTCGGGTGGCCTCCTCGTCCTTGTAATAGCCGGGTGAGACGTTCGCACCGCGGGCCAGGATCTCGCCGTCCTCAGCGATCTTCACCTCGACGCCCGGCATCGGCTTGCCGACTGTTCCGATCTTGACCGCCTCGATCGGGTTCCACGAGGTAGGTCCGTTGTCCTCGCTCTGACCGTAACCCTCAGCGATCTTGATCCCGATCGAATGGAAGAACCAGATGAGCTCGGGATTGAGCGGGGCTGCAGCAGACAACGGAAGCTCGCACTGATCGAGCCCGATGGCCTCGCGCAGCTTGGTCAGAACCAGCTTGTCTAGAAGGCGGTGCTTGAGCTTGAGCCCGAGCGGGAGCCTCGCATCCGACAGGTTCTTGCCGTCATCGACCGCTGCTTGCTCGAGCTTCGTCACCTCGCGCCCGGTTTCGATCGCGCTGAGGGCGAGCTTCACCTTGCGATCGTTCGGATCGGCGGCCGCAAGCTTCCCCTGGATCCCCGCGTAGAACTTCTCCCACACGCGCGGCACGGCGAAGAAATAGGTCGGCTTCACTTCTTTGAGGTCATCGAGCAGGGTATCGAGGGACTCCGCGAACCATGTCTGGGACCCGTAGTAGATGTGCAGGAAATGGCTGATCATCCGCTCGGCGATATGAGACAGGGGGAGGTAGGAGATCGTGCGGGCGTTGGCCGGATCGGGTGGCGCGATCATCTTGCGGCCCGACTCGCACGTGAACCAGACGTTCGCGTGCGTGAGCATCACGGCCTTGGGCGGGCCGGTGGTGCCCGAGGTGTAGACGAACGTCGCAAGATCGTTCGGGCCGACCTTCGTACGGGCGTCATCGAAACGTTCATCGGGCAACGCGCTACCGGCCGCGATGAGGTCGTCCCACGACAGGACCAGGTCTTTATCGGCGGAGTGGTCGTAACCGGAGATGACCACGACCTTCTCGAGCTTCGGAAGCTCCGAGCGCATCTTCAGCACCTTGTCGAGCTGGTCCAAGTCCTCGACCACGGCGATCTTCGTATCGGAGTGCTCGACGATGTAAGCGACCTGCTCGGGTGAATTGGTCGCATAGACGGGAGCTGTCGCGCCTCCGATCGAGAGACAGGCCATGTCGGCGACGTGCCACGCGGGTCGGTTCTTCGACAGGAGGCTCATCTTGTCCCCGCGTCCGAAGCCGAGTGCCAGGAGTCCCTTGCCCACCGACCGTACCCGGGTGCCGTAGTCCGCCCAGGAGATGTCCGTCCAGACGCCGTTCTCCTTGTAACGCAGAGCGCTCTTGTTCGGAGTGGTCTGGGTTCTGTCCCAGAAAAGTTCAACGATCGTCTGCGGTGCCATCGATTCCCCTTAGGTCGGCGGAACTCCTCGAACGCCTATCGCCGGGTCAGTCTAGTGGTGTAACAGGCACTAGGGGCTTGAGGAGCGAGGAGCCAAGAGTTCTTCGATCCGCTCCGGAGTCGGGGGGTGACTGAAGAAGAGCGAGACCGCGACCTGAGGCGGGCGGAGATCCGAGATGTTCGAGAAGGCCAGACGCCGGAAGACCTTGACCGCCGTCTGGGGATCCTCGGTGAGGGATATCGCCACCCGGTCGGCGGTTGCCTCGAAGCGTCTCGAGATCACGTTCTCGACCGGCAGAACCACGAAGGAAAGGGTGATCGAGAAGAGGAGCAGGACGGGAAGCGCTCTGACGTCGCCGATGCCGTCGGCCCCCGCCCACCTCCAGGGCCCATCGAGCGACGCCAGCCATCTGAGGGCGCCGAAGGAGAACAGGAGGCCGATAACCGAGAGCATCACGCCCTGCGGAACGTGGTTCTCGACCTTGTGGCCCAGCTCGTGCGCGACCACGAAGGCGGTCTCGTCCTCGTCGCCATTCTCGACGAGCGTGTCGTAGAGGACCAGCCGCTTGCTCCCGAAGAGGCCGGTAACGTATGCGTTCTCCGCCGTGGTCCGCCGGGAGGCATCGGAAACCAGCACCTCGCCAACTTGGACGCCGGCCTCGTCGGCAAGTGCGACCACGCGGTCCTTGAGGTGACCGTCCCGTAGAGGCGTGAACTTATTGAACAGCGGAGCAATGAGCACGGGCCAGATGAACACGAGTACCGCGCTGAGCGCCGAGAAGGTGAGCCAGCCGATCCACCACCACGACCGCGGCTGCCACCTGATCACCCCGAAGAACGCAACCGCGGCGACCGCCGCGAACACGAGCCCCACGGCCGCGCCCCGCAACTGATCCCCCACCCAACCTCCAAACGTCTGGGTGGAGAGCCCCCATGCGTGACCCATGGCGTAACCCCGGACGTAGTCGAGGGGAAGGGTCGCCAGCCACAGAGCCGCCGAAACCACCACGGCCGCAACCAGAGCCTTCGTCACCCATCCACCGGGCCACGCCTCGACGCGGTCCATCACCCATCGAAGCGGGCCGCGCGCGAGCAGGACCAGCACGATGACCTGGAGACCGAGTGAGAGGAAGTAGGAGAGGTACGCGGGCCCCCGGTAGGCCCCGTGGGAGGCGATCTGGTCGTCGGTGAAGGTTGCTCCCAGGCTCGGTTCGGTCGATCCTTGCCTCGCCTCGGCCCGAACGGGCGCGGGCGTACGGGAGACCAGCGCCAGCGTTCCTGCAACGACGCCCGCGAGGAGGGCGACGATCACAGCGAACCGCGCGACGCTCATGCCGGGAGTGTACGAGGCATGCCCTTCTAGACGAGCTACGACGAGCCGTGCGTTAGATCGCCTCGAGGTCGGTTGCGTCGAACGGTTCCTCGGGGGTCGTGCGGGGCCTGAAGCGGAGTATGGGGATCAACCCCGCGTGCTGAAGCGCTCCGAGCGAAGCCTCGAGCTCGTCATCGATCTCGACGGTCCCTGCGGGGGGGTGCAGCACGGCGGTCACGAGGCAGTCGTCGCAATGCTCCGAGCGGTACATCTCGCAGTTGCTGCATTCGATCTTCATCCGGTCTCCTCACGTAGCTCAGTGACTCGGTCGGTAGCGGATAGCGATTACCGTTCTGAGAAGCACGATAAGAGCGGGGTACGACAAGAATCGCCCGGGATTTCCACGAAAGGAGATGCGTGTCCGGCGAACAACCAGGGCGGTTTCGCTTCCTCCGGAGGCCTTTCCCCAGCGGGAACTCAGTCCTCGTGACGGGGGTTCGCCCGGTGCTGATCGACACCGGGTTCGGCAGCGACGCCCCCGAGACCCTCCGGTTGGTCGAGCACCAGGGGGTCCCTCCCGGATCGCTGGCGAACATCCTCAACACCCACCACCACTCCGATCACGTCGGGGGCAATCAGGCCTTCTCCCAGATGACCGATGCTCCGATCTCCGCCCATCCCATCGAGGCCAGATCGATCAACCGGCGCGACGCCGTGGCATGCCGGGCGGAATGGCTGGATCAGCCGGTCGAGGCCTACCGCGTGGATCGCTTCCTCGACGACGGAGACACGGTCGACCTCGGCGACGGCAAGCTCCAGGTCCTGCACACGCCTGGACACAGCGCGGGGCAGATCTGCTTCTACGAACCGACAGGTCGCGTGCTGATCTCGGGCGACGTCCTGCTGGGCTCCGATGTCAGCTGGATCAACCTCGTCAACGAGGGAACCTCGCCGGTCGAAGAGGCGATCTCGTCGCTCGAGAGATTGATGAGATTGGACGCCCTGGTGGCGTATCCCGGTCACGGCGCGCCGATCACCGACGTTGCCGAGCAATGCCGCCGGACGATCGGACGGTACGAGCGCTGGCTCGACGACCCTGAAACCATCGCGTGGCACGGTTGCCGGAGGATCTTCGCCTTCGCGCTGATGATCAACGACGGCATCCCCGAAGACGACGTGCACCGTTACATCGAAGGCACTCAGTGGGCTCGGGATCACGCCCGTATGGTCCTCGGCATCCCCGTCTCGCAACTGGCGAGAGAGCTCGTCGACGGCCTGATCGAAACGAGGTCGGTCTTCTGGTCGAACGGTCGCTTGCTGTCGCGGGTGCCGCACAAGGTGCCCCGGCCCGGTTGGGCGAGCGGACCGACGCGGCCGGGGGCCTGGCCCCCGATCATCGCAACCGAACCTACGGGTCCGGCCCTGATCGGGCTTCCGCCGGATCCTGGGATGGATCGCCGGCCGAGCTCTTCTTGAGAGAGACGTGGCGGTTGATGAGGTAGATGTCGGCCACATATTTGAGGTTGCCGGGCTCCCCACCCCAACCGGGGAGACAGGTCTCCTCAGAAACCTCGATCCCTCGCTGTCGGTTGAGCTCGGCGACGTTCGGCCCGGTGGCCTTGAGTGGCTCCTTGGCGATGACCTTGCCGTGGGAGTCCCGGAACAGGAGGCCCGAGTCGGTCTTCTCGATCGTCACCTTGCCGTCGTGGATCAGGCGGTGATGGGCCCAGCAGTAGAGGCCGAGGTT